>JAJCXK010000027.1 GCA_029263475.1 Candidatus Nitrosopumilus sp. | reverse complement strand
ATTATCAATTCGGTATCTGCAATTATCAATTCGGTATCTGCAATTATCAATTCGGTATCTGCAATTATCAATTCGGTATCTGCAATTATCAATTCGGTATCTGCAATTATCAATTCGGAGGAATACGTTATCAATTCGGAGATTTTGTCGAAACTTTTCCGAAACTGTCGAGAAATTGTCGAAACTGAATTTGATCGTAGATGATGATGTGGGATGATTTTGTGTGTGGTTATACAGAGGCAAATCCTGTTATGATGTCCAAAAATACCCAATTTGTTTCAAATTCATAATTTCATCATCATCTTGATATTGTGTCTTATCTGGGAGTAATTCAAACGCAATAGCCATGTCCCAATCAATCTCCAAACTCTATCAGGATAAGATGTGGAAACTGAGAATTCTCACGTTTACTGCAGGTGCAGTTGTGATGGGATTGGAGATAATCACAAGCAGGATTCTGACTCCCGTCTTTGGCAGTACGATATACACCTGGGGAAGCTTGATTGGAGTGGTTTTGAGCGGCTTAAGCCTGGGTTATTTTTTGGGTGGAAAGGTTGCAGACGATCATCCAAACTCGGAAAAGATTTGCGGTATTGTTTTTTCAGTCGGATTGTTCATTGTAGGAATCCCGTTTTTTGCATCCCATGTCGTTGATTTTTCCATTACCGTGTTGCCTGGGACCCAATACACATCGCTGATTGCAACATTTTTGCTGTTGATGCTTCCTTCCGTTTTGCTGGGATTTGTATCCCCTTACGTAATCAAGCTTGGAACAAACACGCTCCAAAGAATAGGAAACGTTTCAGGCAATCTATATGCCATCGCCACAGTGGGAAGTATTTTTGGAACGTTTGCAACCGTGTTTGTCCTGATTCCAAACGTTGCGGTAAATCAGATAATTTTTGGATTGGGGATTGTATTAATTGCCAGTTCCCTGGTAGGCCTCAAGATATCTCCCAAAATCATCGCAGTTGCTGTAGTGGTTGTTTTGATAGTTCCATGGTCATCATTGTCTGTAAGTACAATCACGCATCATGGAACGCTCATCTATGAAAAAGAGACGCCCTTTAGCCATTTGGACGTCATTGAATATGGGACAAACATTAGCATGTATATCGACGGTAAGAGACACAGCTCGATGAATGCCAATGATCCGCTTGATCTGGTAATAGACTATACAGAATACTTTCATCTGGGAATGTTGTTTAATCCTGAAGCCACAGATGTTTTGTTTGTTGGTGGTGGAGGATTTACTGGCCCAAAAAACTTTCTCGAGTTGTATCCTGATACACAGATAGACGTAGTCGAGATTGACGCAGATGTGATTGATGCGGCAAAGACATTCTTTGATCTGGACGAGAGCAATCCGAGACTTCAGGTATTCAATGATGATGCACGAAAACATCTATCAACTTTTGACAAAAAATATGACCTGATAATTCTGGACGCATATGGGTCAAACTATGTACCCTACCACTTGATGACACAAGAATTCTTTGAGACAGTTGAGAAAAGACTAGAACCTGATGGCGTCGTGATATCCAATTTCATCGGTTCCATTGAGGGGAAGAATTCCAAGCTGGTCCGAACCGGCTACAATACGATGAAGGAGACGTTTCCAGTAGCCTATGTTTTTCCTACGGAGGATAAGATCACAAATATTCAAAACATAATGGTAGTCTCATCAAACAAACCCTACGAATTTGACAGGATGACGCTTTTGGAGGCGGCAAAGAACAGTCCTGCGGACTATCTTGTAGATGAGCTAAGCAAGGAACAGCATTTCTATCAGGGATCTGTGGATACGTCTGATGTGCCATTTCTGACTGACCAATACAACCCATCTGAAGCTCTGATTAATCCAGTTACGGGCAAAACAGTCGTACAGGAATTCCAAGATGGACAGGTAGAAAAGAAGGAACATCGAGATGAATCAATCAATCTAGGATTGGGTGTTGTGTTAGCTGTTATTTCAGGGATCTGGATACTCTATTTTAAAAAGAAAGTGTGGAATTCTGAAATATCATCTTCAAATAATTGGAAGACTAAACGAAATTTTACAAATGTAAAGCACAGTTAATAAATAAATCAAGACTTGAATTTTGGTATTCTTGGAAGAAAACCAACCATCTGAAAACAACACAGTTACTCAGAAATCACATAATGGAAAACTGATACTTGGAATTATCATTGCAGTCGGCATTGCAGCATTTTTTGGAGGTTATACTTTTGCAATGGAGACTGCAGAACCCGAACAGATGGTCATGCAAGAATCGTCTAAAATTCTTGGAAATGCTCAACCGTCGCAAGTAGCAACACAAGGCCCATCACAACTGCCAAAAATTATCTCATCTGATGACGATCCGGTAAGAGGAAACCCAGATGCCAAGTTTACAATCGTGGAATTCTCAGACTTCCAGTGTCCTTTCTGTGCAAAGTTCCATTCAGAGACGCTGCCACTTCTGATGGAAAATTACATCAACAACGGCAAGGTCAATTTGGTGTTCAGGGATTTTCCAATTGAAAGCATTCATCCAAACGCAGTTCCCGCATCTCATGCAGCAGAATGTACCGATGATCAAGGGAAATTCTGGGAGATGCATGACATAATATTTGAGAATCAGAGAAACTGGCAAAATGTGGAGGTCCTTGAATCAGTGGATCTGTTCAAAAAATATGCCATTGAGATAGGCGTAGATGAAGACGAATTTGACTCTTGCATGTCAAGTGCAAAGCATATTGACGAGATTAAAAAAGACCTTCTGGACGGTCAAGCTTATGGCGTTACAGGTACACCTGGATTTTTTGTAGGCAATGAAGAGGTAGGATTTACAAAAATAATAGGTGCTCAGCCTTTCTCTTCATTTCAAAGAGTGATAGAGAGTTTAGAAGGGTAGATGTGAATTGATAAAATCAAACACTGAAAATATCACTTCTTCAAACGTATGAACTATGAAACTTTCCTGAAACATTTCATCATGCATGTTATGCGAATGTGATTCCAAAAGATCAATGGTTGCATGAGGGTGGGCTTCTGCAGCAGACGCCATCCCGATGACAGAAACAAACGCAATCAGAATCCCAAAAAATGTAAAATGATTCATCGATTTCTCATCATTTCAACATCATTTTAACTTTTGAAAGTTATTGTCATTTGACTTGAATAACTTACAAATGTAAAGTCCGGATGTTAAGTATCTTGTAAAACTTTGTAAAATAACAACATGGCAAACGTATGCAAGGGGACATGTGTCAGATTCAAGGCAATGGGATACAAGGGACGGTATCGATATGATGACGGGCAGAAACTTTGTCCAGTATGTTCAGAATTTTTGACGTATGCTGGAATTCGATGTCCTTGCTGCAGTGTAAAATTACGAAGTACGCCAAGAGGCAACAAGTCTAGAAAAGAAATCCATGAAAAAAGAAAATGTGTCTGGCATTGATTCTTAAAAATACTATTTCATTGATGGATGTGTCGGATGACCTGACATAAGTTCCTGCATCTCAGTCATGTGATTCTGCATTAGTTTTGTCATTTGTTCGTTAAACTCTTCTTCAGTTAATTCTGAAGACAGTAATTGCTGCATTTCACCTACATGCTTTGACATGGTTTGAATCATTTTTTCTTTTGTTTCGGGATTCTGCATCATTTTCATCATCATTTCATGATTCATCATTTCGTGCATTCCGGAACCCATCATGTCTCCAGTCATGTCATTCATCATCATATCCGTGCCCATCATACTCATCATCTGCTGCATGGCCTCCGGGTTTTCGGTCATATGACCCAGCATCTGTAATCGTATGGCGGGGTCTTCAATTATTGTAAACATCATTTGCATTGCAAAGTCATGATTGTCCCTCATCATGGTTCCCATCTCTTCGGCATGCTGAGTGTTTTGCATCCATACTCGCATTGCCTCCGGATCTTGCGTGATTGATTCCATCATCTGCTGCCTAAATTGAGAATCCTGCATCATTATTTGCTGATCATTCATCATCATGTTACCAGAATGCGTTGAACCCGCAAATGTAACATAGCCAAATGCCAATCCTACAAGAAACATTCCAACGGCAATTCCTATCACGGTATTCTGACTTGTCAATACGAATTTCATTGACATGAATCCATATTAAAAAGAGACGTTTTACAATTGTAAAGTTTACCTGTTAAGTATCAAAGTGTGCCATATGACACATGTCTTCTCAGGTACTTGCAAAAAAATCCATGGTGGTAATTGCATTTGTCCTGTTTTCGTTAATCTTTATTGGAATAATATTTTCGCTGGGAACAACTTTTGCAATCGAGGGAAAAGAGCACACCACATTTCTTTCATGGATAATGATTGCGTATGTTGCAGGCTTGTCCATGATTATTTTGCCATGCACCCTGCCGCTTGTATTCATAATGGTTCCATTGAGCATGGGGCAGGGATACAAGAAAGGCCTGTCAATGGCATTGCTCTTTGGTTTAGGATTAACAATCACTATAGCAGTTTATGGTGTAGCAATTGCTGCAATAGGACAAAGTGCATCATTGGATCAGGCATCAACCGTAATGTTTCTAATTGCTGGAATTGCAGCATTTGTTTTTGGATTGTCACAGCTTAAACTAATCTCCCTTAGACTGCCATCATATTCTGGAACTCCAAAATTTATACAAAAACGTGGGGAATACACAAAATCATTTTTCATGGGATTATTGTTGGGAAATGCTGGAGTCGGTTGTCCAAATCCCTTGTTTTATTGGCTTTTAATCTACATTGCAGGCACTGGCAGCATCGAGGTGGGCGCATCATTGGGCGTTGTACACGGAGTAGGAAGGGCAATTCCTTTGATCCTGATGTCCGTTCTTGCGGTAATTGGAATCAATGCGACAAAGAGCCTGACTCTCAAAAGGGAATCAATTGAAAGGGCATCGGGTTGGATGCTCATTGTCATAGGGGCATTTTTAATTATCAATGGGCTTCCAGAGGGACACGAGTGGTATGAGGAAACATTCATCCATCAAGGATGGAACAGTCTGATTGAGATGAACCCCATTCCATCTGAGTTTGAAATGGATGAGCATGAACATGGACATAACGATGTAGAAAATTTCAAGGTATTCTACACTGCTTTGCTAGCTGTGCTGATACTAAGCCCAATCTTTGTACGCTCTGTTCGTAAAATCAGGGAGATAAATGCATGAAAGATCCTGTGTGTGGAATGGAAATGGGAGAAAAGGGAGAAACGCTTTCTCATAACGGAAAGGAATATCGATTCTGTTGTGCCAGTTGCAGATGGGCATTTGAGAGCAATCCGGAACAGTTTGAAAATGAATCACAAGATTGAAATCTTGACGACACCATTGTGTGGAAATTGTAAAGTTGTGGAAACAATGATGGATGAGATGAACATTCCCTGTGAAGTAATAGACGTTACAGAGAAACCAGAATACTTGGAAAAACATCCCATCTTCACTGCACCTGGGGTAGTTATTGATGATAAATTAGAATTTACAGGCATTCCAAAAAAACAAGAATTGCTGAAAAAGATATCCTAGTACCTAAAAATAAATAATTTTTTTGAAATTAATTTTCTTCTTTTGCTTTTTCTATGATTGATTGAATTCTTCCCTTATTCTTTTCCTTGTATTGGGTTTTACAGGTGTTACAGCAAAAGAATCTTTCAAAATTTGCAAATTTTAAGACGTGGGTCTTGTCTCCAATTTGACCATCGCATAAATCACATTTCATCTTTACAGACATGCCTGATTTCAAATCCATATTATGAGATTCATTGCAATCACATGTCACTAGTTTGTTTTTTTGCTCATTTGCAAGATTGGTAGAATCAATAACCGGGGATATTGACTTTATCAATCCTATATTGACCAGTCTCTGGTATCTTGCCTGTACTGTGGGAGTACTAATGTTGAGTTCTCTGGAAATCTGTCTGAATGATTTTCTCCCGTCCTGTTGCAGTGAAGTCACTATTCCTATGTCTGTATCATCTAGTTCATGGGGCATAATTTATCCTATATCCCTTCTGTATTTATTATCAAGACTTTACAATTGTAAGGTACTTTGGTTTAATATGGAGGAATTGACGATGGAATGAATCCCGATAAAAATGACAAATTTCAAATCTCAAACAGGTGTAATACAAAACGCCGAATTTATGTCAAAAAAAATTAGAAGGCATTACTCATTTAAATTAAAAAAAACTCAATTTGTAATTGTGATGCTGACAATTTGCATCACACTATTCTCATTACCGGAATCTTTTGCACAAGAAGAAAAGGATGAGGAATTCTCTGAATCCTGGAAAACTTTGTCTGAATTGCCAGAACGTCGAACGTCAAGTGCGACCACAACTTTGGATGACAAGGTCTACGTAATTGCCGGGCTGAACAACAATGACGAGGATACCGACACTGTCTTCGTTTATGACCCTGTTGGAGATGAATGGACAGATGTATCATCCCTTCCGCTAACATTGCATCACATGGATGCAGTATCACATGAAGGCAAAATCTATGTTGTTGGCGGTTACGTTGGAAACTGGATTGCGTCTGATGTTTTACTGATTTATGATTCAGATAAAGACGAATGGGAGTTTGGCAAGACCATGCCGACTGCAAGGGGTGCATTGTCTGCAGAATTTATTTCAGGCAAACTATATGCTGTTGGAGGGTTTGGTATTGATGGAACATATTCCACAGTTGAGCAATATGATCCTGATACGGATTCATGGGAGGCAAAAGCAAGTATGCCGACTCCTAGAGAACATCTTGCATCTTCTGTAGTTGACGGAAAATTGTATGCCATAGGTGGATTTGCACGAGGAGTCGGAAATCTGGATGTCAATGAGGTGTATGATCCGCAAAACGATTCCTGGGAAACCATGGCACCTATGCCGACTGCACGAAACGGCATCACCGCTTCTCAACTCAATGAGGTAATCTTTGTCTTTGGAGGAGAGGATACCGTCAGAACATTTAATGAAAATGAGGCATATATTCCCCAAGAAGACACGTGGCATACGTTACAGCCACTTCCAGTACCAAGACAAGGGTTATTTTCATCTGCGGTAGGTGATACCATCTATGTCATGGGAGGTGGATTCGTGCCAGGTGCAAGTTACAGTAATCTAAATCACGCATATCAGAATAATACAATTCCAGAGTTTGGGATGATTGCAATTTTGATCTTGATATCGTCCATACTTGCAGTAATTTTTGTCTCAAAATATTTTGGAAAAAAGCAGGCAATTGTGCAGGAAAATGATTCGGCATGAAGACAAAAACGATGAGAACCAAAATACTGATTGTAATTCCAATTGCAGTGCTTGCCATAATTGGAATTGCGTTGTTTGGAGGAAACAATATTCCAGACACTTCAGATCATGAAATAATTAGTGCAGATGAGCGACCATTTTACTCTAATACGATCAAACTAGATGACACCCTAGTTGATGTCAGAATTGCAGATACTGACGTGAAAAGAAGCAGGGGTCTGATGTTTGAAGAACAACTCCCATATGATCAGGGGATGCTGTTTATCTATGAAGAATCTGGAAATTACTCATTTTGGATGCACAATGTGAAATTTGAACTGGATATCATCTGGTTTGATGACAAGGGAAATACAGTCCACATCAAACAGAATGTCCCACCATGCACCACCGAACCCGAACATTGTACGGTGTATGATCCTGGAGCAGATGCACTGTATGTCTTCGAGGCAACTGCGGGGTTTGTAGAAAAATTTGGAATTACTGACAGTTCAAAGTTTTCTGGGGTTGCAGACAAAACAGATTAGAGAAATCATTGATTCTACAAAATCAATTTCAAAGAACAGATACTTTGTTTTACAATTGTAAGGTAATAGTTTCTCAAGAAAATCATCCAACATATTATTTTCTAAACGTCTACGAAAATCCATCAAAATGGCATTTTAGATTTGTCATGTTTGAGATATCACCCTGTTTATTCGTACAAAAATACGGATTTATTTTGCTGTAGTAGAGGGAAGATTCTTCCTACTACAGAATGAAGACTGTGCAACAAGCACATGACTCACTTATGGACATCAAGTTTTTTATCTTTGCCTATGGGTTGTTAGTTAATGAAAATACGCACAAAGACGACCATATTTCCACTATTGGCAGTTTTTGTAACTGCAATCATGCTGAGCGTTCCGCCGGCATTTGCAGAAGAAGTTACGATTACCACAGCTGCGGGAAATCTTAGCACTCCAGGGTGCGAGGAAGCCGCAGAAGGCTGTTACACTCCAGGCGATGTGACAGTTGATGTGGGTACAATCATAACAATGACAAACACTGACAGTGCCGGAATACACACATTTACTGCAGGAACTGTAGACGGCTTCACTCCTACTGCTACGGGGGAATTTGATTCAGGCATCCTAAATGCCGATGATTCCTTTACGTATACAGCAGATACGACAGGTGAGATTCCCTACTACTGCATGCTTCACACATGGATGCAGGGTACGATAACAATACAGGAAGCAGGAGCAAGTTCCATGATGGACGACAAGATGATGTCCATTAAGATGGACCTGGATCAGATAATGGCAGAAATCAAAACAGGTGATGGCATGGCCAACGAACCAATGACGATTGATCTAACATTGACTGATCTGGATGGAAACGGAATAGAGCACATCACGTACAACATCAAAGCAACTCAGGGATCTGAAGTAATTCTAGACGAGGAAGGTCACATGCACAAGGGAACCATGATGAACAGTCATGCTACGACTGCATTACCCATGGATGCATCGGACTCCATGCCAGTCGTCCTAACTGTTGAATCAGTAGGATTTGGTCATGATGAATTGTATGTTGATGCTCCGGGAGAAATTGCCACAAAGCAGGTGGTTCCGGAATTTGGAACGATTGCAGCCATGATATTGGCAGTTGCAATAATATCTGTAATTGCAGTTTCTACAAGGTCAAGACTTAGCATCATGCCAAGAATCTAGACAAATCATTTCTTTTTTTCTTTTTATTTTAAATCAAGTTCCACATAGGTGCACTTTCTATTTTTGAATTAGGAGTTAGTACAAAGGTTCTTGAAGTGAGGACAGGAAATGAAACAATCCATCAGTTACTGTAAAATAACCTGGAAGAGAAGATAATTTGAAAAGTGATAAAATATGTTCTTTAAAGGAGTGATAATCGTTGCAGCAATAGCGTTGGTTGTAATATTGTGGGCAGTTTTTGGCCAAGAGTTTTCGGATTCAGAAGGATTGCAAAATGCAATTGATGCATGTACTAATGATGTTGACAACATGGGTTCATCTGGTCGTGATTTAGAGAATTGTTTGGATGATGCATACAATCAATATGGCAGTGAAGAAGAAAAGCAAAGTTGGTTTGATGATGAGCATTAAGATGAAGAGATAAAATTAATTTTACATGTGTAAAGTGTATCAAATTAATATCCGTGATATGCACAGTTTGTAATTGAATTTTAATAAAAAATTAGCAGCGGGCATCGCATCTGTAACCGCCATATCTGTAATTGTCATTTCATTATTTTTGTTAATGCCATCAGATATGATGCCAGATGAAACAAACTTTACCAATTCACAAAACAATGACAATCCAATTGTTGCAGAGGTAAACGGGCAGGAGATTAGGCTGGAGGACGTACAAGACGCAGTCGACATGGAGACTTCACAAGGTCAAATGACAGATAATGTAACCGCACTGGAAAGAATGATTGCAAAAATTTTGCTGCTTGAAGAGGCACAGGCACGTAACATTACAATGACTATGACGGAGGTGGAAGACGAAATAACCTCAATGTATGTCCAAAGCGGATTATCACAAGAGCAGTTTGAAGAAAAACTCGAAGAGATCGGAACCACGTATGATCAAACCCTGAAAATGTACCGCGAAGAGCTGATCATTAACAAGATGCTGGATGATGAAATTTCAAAGACGGAACTTCAAGTTAGTGACGAGGAAGCAAAAAAAGTCTTTGAGGACAACAAGGACGTAATAATGGCACAAATGGGAAACAGTACAGTTTTTGAGGACATATCATCTCAGTTAAAGACAACTCTGCTGCAAGAAAAACAACAGAAAATAGCATTGGACATCATCGAGCATCTTAAAGACAAATCAGTGGTAATAACATACGAAGACCGTCTGAAATAGATTCTGAAATTTGAACGGTGAAGTTTCACTCAATATTTGTCAGTCATACTTTTTAAAAAATCTAAATAACTTTCAATCTTTAAATTTTGAATCTTGCACATAAAATTATCGTCAATACAAACATTGTAAAAATAAATTAGTATTTAGTAAAATTATAAAAACTTGGAAGAGGGGCGGTATGTTCTATTCCATTATCACCTTCCTGCAAACATTTTTACGTTTTTCATACATGGTTTCACATGTTTGATTTTGCTGCATTATTTGATATTACGAAGCGACATACTTAGTTTGACATCTTTACATTTGGCAAAATTTCTTTGTGTTAAATAAAGTGAAACGTTTACAATTGAAAAGTAAATTAGATTCTAAAATGTATGGTATTGAAATCAATGTTGATTTACTGTCATGATGCTACTGTAAACCTTCCCTAACAAGATCCTAGACAAATTCTTTACATTTATTCCAAGTTCCACGTGGGTGCATAAACCATCACCTTAACTATATCCCCAGCACATTATGCACGGGGATATGGTTTAGGGAGTAAATTTAGTACCCACGTGGAACTGATTGATCTAGAATTCTAGGAATTACCTTTTTTATTATGTGGGAATCTTTTTTTATTTTGCCTTTTCATCATTTAAGATTCTTGAATTTGTAGAGTCTCAAAGGTTTGTCCGTTATGACATAACCGTGTGCAGGAATCATTCGGTTTAGTTTTGATTCGTTAAGTTTTGACACATTGTTAAAACAAAAGAGAGACAATTTTTCATCAACTGTAGGTCCTAATTTTTCTTCTGTTTCTATAACTTCCTTATCTTGGCCTCTATCCATTAGCCACGTGTCATCTTCAAAGGCATATCTTGTAGCAGAATCAGTCTTGTTAGCTGCAACTGCTATTGTTACCTTGTCAACTGCTTTTGGAATGAACTCTTTTCCATGTTTATTGTAAAACTGTTCATATACCGTGTTTTCAACTTCTTTGTCTGGATATGGTTGAAGAGAAACAAATCCCTTGTTACCTTTACTGGATTCCTTGTTGAATAACTCAGAGACAAATTGGTTCTTTTTGCTATTATCAGTCCATAAAAAGAGAACATGTTCGGTTCCTTGGACGTTTCTGACAAATTCGACAATTTCATCTTCTTTTACAGTTACTAGTTCGAACTTGTTATTTGCCAGTATTTTAGAATCTACACTCAATTGCTGCACACCTCATTTTTGGAGGAGGAAATATGATTGAAAAAATCAATTTCTTCCACTCATAACACCTCCATCGACGTCCCAAGTTACACCTGTTACCCAACTCGCTTTCTCAGAAAGCAAGTAATCAATCACAGTTGCAACATCTTCTGGTTTTCCTATTCTACCTATAGGGTGAAACATGTTAAATGATGCTAACGTTTCATTAATCTTTTCTGGTTCAATGAAGTGGTTGTAGATTGGAGTAACGACCACTGCTGGTGATACGGCATTTACTCGTATTTCATGCTCAGCTAGCTCCATTGCAAGATGTTGTGTAAGGGAATATAATCCTGCTTTTGCCATCGAGTATGCCGATGAAGGAGTTGCTTTAACTGCCTGTTTTCCCCACATCGAACCAATGTTTACAATGGAACCGCCTCCATTGTTCTTCATATTTTTAGATACAGCTTGAGTAATAAAGAATAAACTCTTGTTCAAATCAAGATAACTGTCGTAATCTTGTTTGTCGTGCTCTAAAAATGGCTTAGGGTTAAAGGTACCTGCAGCATTAACCAAGTAATCTATATGTCGAGAATCATTTCTGATTTTTTCAACAAATCTATTTACTTGATTTTGATCATATAGATTGATACTTTCTGTATGAATTGTGCCATAAGCATCTAATTCTTTTTTGGCATTCGCAAGTTTTTTGGAATTATTTGCAACTAATACAACATCTACATTTCTTTGTAGAAGAATTTTAGCTGTTTCTTTTCCAATACCGCTTGAACCGCCAATTATTATTGCTTTCATGAATAGTGTACTGCATTAGCTTAAAAACCATTTACGCCCCAAAGGGAGTTTTATTAATTACAAAACGATTGCTAACAATAATTGCCAAAATCGAAGCGAAATAAAATGGAAATATATCATGACATACTTGATGGAATAAAAAAGGAATTAACAAGTGGTGATGCAAAACCTACAAGAGTTCAGTATCATAGTAACCTTGCCTATGATAAATTTTCTAGTTATTTAGAAGAGCTAGAAAGTAGAGGCATGATTGAGAAAAAACCTCTTTTAGTCACTGAAAAAGGCAAGGATTTTTTACAAGATTACGAACGAATTAGAGAATTTGTAAATAAAATGGGGGTTAAATATCTAAACTATGAAGAGGAGGAAATTCATGAGTTCTGAAAAACACAGCTATAGACCCATAAAGTTTCTAGAGGAGTTGCAAGGAAACAATCATCTTGTTTTATTATATGATCAATCAAAATATGGGGACTTGACTATAGCAAAATATCTGCAGATTGGATTAGATCTAGGTGAATCATGTATTTATGTTACATTTGATGATCCCAAGAAAATTGAAGAAAAATTATCATCTGAGGGATTAGATGTTAAAGGGTACAGAGAGAGAAACTTGCTACGCATTTATCCACTTGAGAAATCGGATATAAATGAGAATGATGCACTTGATTATCTTAATGCCATATTACAAGAATCTACTAAAGGAATGAAAGCCCCTTACAGGTTTGTAGGTAGAACTGTACCCAATGTGAAATCAAAAGAAGGAATTCAATTAGAGTTAATTCAAGAAAAACTATTTCATGAAAATTTTAAGAAAAATAATTTTTCATATATGTGCCAATACGATATTTCACAGATTGAAGAATCAAAACGTCAAGATTGGATTCAGGAACTTTTGAAAACTCATCATCATATAATTTATGCTTCAGAACCTGAAAAATCAGTAGGATTTGAAACGCAATTATTAAAAAGTGGTGAATAACTGCGTATTGCTAAATGAAAATGTTATTTTAAAAAGTTGACGTGTAACGCTAACCTCTTCTAGATGATTATGACATTGCATAAAAATTAGATTTTACTCATGCATAACTCAACGCATGAAGAGCGTATGGAACTGCTTACTTTTCAACAAAAACAAAAATCAGATTCCAAAATTTTTGTTCAAACTGTTTTGTATTACCTAAATGATTAATTTTTTAATTTGACTATGCAGTTTTGAACTTTCTAGATGAATATGTCTGATTTTCCATTGACTATCTGACGTTTGAGATTGTCCGGAACGTCTGGAATGGCTGATTGTGTCTGACCTGCAATGACACTGTGCGCTTCCTCGAGGATTGCCAATGTATCTGCACTTGCAACGGTACTGACGTTCATGTTATTATCCGCATCACCTACAGTTGATCCTGCCATGACATCACCTAGAATCTCTGAGAGATCATGCATTGACGCGTTTGCCTCTGGCATTATTCCGCTAAGTGATGGACTGAGTCCCTTGATTATTGACATGCATGGGCTGAGTGTTACCACCACGTCACCTAGTTCTGATACTGTATCTAGTCTAATCTTTACCTGCTCCATTGACAGCTTTGCGCCGCCTACCATATTCTTCATCTTTCTGACCTGTGTCAGTTCGCCTGCGTATGCCTGGGCATAGCTTGGCTTGTTATTTCTTTGAGCGTTAACGATCTTTTCAAATATTGTATCGTGTTTTTTCTGCAATTTTTCGTTGATACTGTCCAATTTTGAAATTTGAAACTGTAATTTTTTCTGGGCATAGTCAATCTTGTTCTTGATTGGCTCCTCGGACTTTACTTTGCCGATTACCTTTTGAGATATTGATTCTCCTTCTGTTTTATTCCAAGAGTTGCTGATCATGCTTTGATTTCCTATACTAGATTGATTTTTTTGTTTTAAATAGAGTTGTCACCGCTGGTGCCGTAACCGGAGTTACACATAGGAGCAGTTACACAAGCTATCCAAACGTGAACGTGAATATCTGAAAGCCGTCTCCCTTTACCTTGATTTCCATCACGTGTGATGAGCTGCTCTCGCTGTTGACTATGTTATAGAGACCTGCTTCAGTGACCTGCAAAATGCTGCTGCCTTCTGCGATATCAGTTCCGGAATATTTTGATGGTAGTGCCTCACCGTCCAAAAGTATCTGCAGCTCCGCAGTGTTTTCTGTCACAATGTTTACCTCTTTTGCATTGTATAGCAGCTTGATACTTCCAGTTTCGGATATCAGCTCCATGCTGTCATCATAGTTTCTCCAGTCTCCGGTAAGGTAGAACTTGTGCAAGTCGATGTCTTCTGGCACTGAATATGACACGGTTTTACTTGGCTGGAATCCTTCCTCGCTTCCAAGCTGGTTTCTGTTTTGTGCAAAGTGATAGCCAAAGTATAGCTCGGGAGTCCTGAACATCGAATGCTCAAACTCTTCAATGTCTACGAGGGAATAATTTGATTTCATCTCAATTCCGGTAGATGCTGCCCTTTCCTCCAAAAGATGCTGGATGACCTTTTCGGTCTTTTGATAATCGCCTTCTCCGATATGATCATACCGGATGTATCCCTCGTGATCTGCAATGTATTTTCTTGGCCAGTAGTTGTTTTCAAATGCCTTCCATGTCTCCATGTCATTGTCCATTACTACCGGATAGTTGATGCCATGCTTGCTTATTGCCATCTTTACATTTTCAGGATCCTTCTCGAATTCAAATTCCGGAGAATGGATTCCTATTATCAGTAATCCCTGCTCTGCATATTTGTCATCCCATGCCGTAATGTATGGCAGCGTTCTGATGCAGTTGATGCAGCTGTATGTCCATATGTCATACAGTACCACTTTACCCTTGATCATTTCCGTCAGATCCTCAGGTGTGGTGTTGAGATGATGTGCAATCCCTACAAGGTCTGGGGCTTTCTTGAATCCTGACTTGTCAATCTTTGAAAGCGAATCAAATTGGGTAAGTGCATCTGTAGGATTTGCCTCATCTAGGGATGTAAAGAACATGCCAAGAATTCCAATTCCTGCGACAATCACGATACCGAAAATTAGCCCTGTCTTAATCTCTGACTTCATAAAATCACCCTAGTAGCACCAGTTCGTTTAGAAGCGGAAAGTTCGCAATATAAGCAAGCTGATTGGTAAACACCAGTATTCCCAAGACGATGATGAATCCTCCCAGTATCACGTTATAGTATTTCAGGTGCTTGGACATTGAACGGATGATTCTGGTTGCCCTTGAAAAGAACACTCCCATCAGAACAAACGGAATTCCCAATCCCAGAGAATATGCAAGAAGCAGGCTAAATGAGACTGACGGCGCGGTTGCAGCCAGCGTAAGTATGGTTCCCAATATCGGTCCGACGCATGGCGTCCATCCTACCGCAAACGCAAGTCCGAACACAAATGACATGGGATAGCTTGACTTTGACTTCTTTGGAAAGAACTTTTTCTCCACATTTAGCGCGCGAATCTTTGTGGACAGTAACAAGAATATTCCAAAGGCTACGATGATTGTTCCGCCAACAAAGTTAAGGCTCTCCGTGAACTCGCCTGCTGCATTTGACAGTACGCTGTTTATCAGTACGCCCAAGACCGAGAATACCACTGAGAATCCCAATACGAAAAATATGGTGTTTAGAATAATGTTTAGTCTGTTTACTGACAGAACTGACGATGAACCGTTTTTGGATCTTAGTTCTGTAACCGTTGTTCCTGATATGTATGCAAGAAAAGCAGGAATCATCGGCAGGATACATGGGGCTACAAAAGAGCTAAGACCTGCAAGTAATGCTACAAGAATCGTAACGTCTGCCATGAAGTTCATTCTTGATTTTTCCTTTAAAACATTCTTCCATATCTGTCCCCAATGTTTCGCAATCCATTTTTAACTGGGTCGTGAGTACTTTGGGTATGAATAAGCGGTTTATCATTGTCGGGATAGTTTTGGGAATTGCAGTTACTCTTTCGGTGATCATTGGCTCACCTGCCATTGGTGGCTTTGATGCTATGCGTTAACTGCAAATTTTCTGTATACTTTTTCAAATACCTCTAGTGATTTTTCAATATCCTGAACTGACAGCCATGCCGTAACTGAAAGTCTGAGCCTTGCCTGGTTTATTGGAACCGTTGGATATCTAATTGGCTGCGCGAACACTCCGTTATCAAACAAGAACTTTCCAAAATCCATTGCAAGTTTTGCATCCCCTATGATTATGGGAATAATGTGTGTGTTGGAGTTTGTCTTGTATCCCATCTGTCTGAGTCCTTTTGAGATTAATTTTGTATTTCTTTCCAGTTTTTTCTTTTGTTTTTCCCTGTCTGATTCGAATCGCTTTGTTGAGTAATCCACCAATATGGAAGGCAGTGCAGAAGTGTAGATAAATGACTTTGACTTGTTTATGCACAGGTCAATCACGTTGTTTTGTGATGCGACGTATCCGCCAAATGATCCCAGCCCCTTGCTTAAACTGCTGATGTACAAATCAATTCTCTTTGAGACTCTCAGATGATTCGGCGTTCCTTTACCGTCGTTTCCTATCGCAAAGTCGCCATGTGCGTCATCAACTATTGTGATGGCTTTTGATTTTTCTGAAATCTCTGTAATCTGCTTTAACAATGACATGTCGCCGTCCATGCTGAATATCCCTTCTGTGATTACGAACTTGTTTTTCCCTTTCTGCTTTAATTTTTTACTCAGGTCTTCCATGTCGTTGTGTTTGTAGATTGAAACTCTGGCATCTGATAGCTTACAGGCTTCGATAATGCTTGCATGATTAAACTCGTCACTTAGAATGATGTCTCCCTTTTTTGCAATGGCCGATATTGCTCCGAGGTTTGCCATGTATCCTGTTGGATAGATCAGGCTGCTTTGATGCGACTTGTGTCTTGCAAGCTTGTCTTCAAGCTTTCTGTATGATTCGTCATTGCCCGAAACCAGCCTTGAGCTTGATTGCAGTTGCTTGATTTTGATTTTATCTGCAGTTATGCCAAGGTAGTCATTTGAGCACAAGTTGATGAGTTTTTTTTTGTCAATGATAATGTGCGCGCCGTTGGTGGTTCCATACCTCAGTTTTCTGTACAAGTTGTTATGTTTAATTTTCTGTAACTCTGAATCGATGAA
Organism: Candidatus Nitrosopumilus sp.; assembly: GCA_029263475.1. GTDB lineage: Archaea > Thermoproteota > Nitrososphaeria > Nitrososphaerales > Nitrosopumilaceae > Nitrosopumilus. The sequence goes on along the minus strand of JAJCXK010000027.1, from coordinate 34,229 downwards.
ATTTAGTTTATGCTTGGAGGCCAATTTTCTCTATCAGTTCTTGATCTTTTTTAGCCTCATTTCCTCCCATGGTAAGGTATCCCTCGGTGATTATTCCATTTGCACCGCTTTGCAGAAGCTCTTCACCTGAATCATCCAGCTTGGATTCTCTACCTCCTGAAATTTTGATTACTGATTCGGGTAACAGGAATCGTATAACTGAAAATATCCTGACAATCTCGGAATTTGGAAGGTCTGTTTGCAATTCTAGGGGTGTACCTGGCATTGCGACAAGAATGTTTATCGTCACTTCTTCTGGATACAGTCTACCTAATTCAACTGCAAGTTCCAATCTTTGGTCTCTTGATTCGCCCAACCCTATGATTCCACCTGTGCACAGTTCCAGTCCTGCATCTCTTGCGATGCCGAGAGTCTTCAGTCTGTCTTCGTATGTGTGAGTCGTGCAAATCTCCGGAAACTTTGATTTTGCAGTCTCCAAATTGTGATTGTATCTCTTTACTTTGAGCTCTTTTAGTTTTCTTGCTTGCTCTGGCGTGAGAAATCCCAAACTGCATTCCACACTGATTCCAACTTTATCATTAATCTCGTTGATGATATTGCAAACTTTTTCAAAATCTTTTGATGATGGTTCCCTCCATGCTGCCACAAGACAGTATGATTCAGCTCCCTCATCTTTGGCTTTCTGCGCCTTGATGACAACTTCTTCTGGAGATGGCAATTGATATGTCTCAATACCTGTATCAAAAAATGCAGATTGACCACAAAACGTACAATCCTCACTGCATGCGTTCTTTTTGATGTTGTTTAGCTGCTCTACATCTACTTTTTTACCGTTAAAGTCTCTGGTAATTTCGTTTGCGCATCTTGCCAACTCTTTGAGGTTCTCTTCAGGTGTGTTGAGAAGTTTTCTTGCATCCTCTGCAGACACCCCGATCCCAGAAAATACCCTCTCTTGACACCCCTTGATGAATTCAAGAGTATTCATGATGATGGTACTGGCAAGTATTCCATTTATAAAAATAATGTATTGGTTAACCTCTAATACTGTGGGGGGTTAACGGTCAACTACCTTTGACTTTGCACTCTGAATGGTCTTGACCATCTTTTGCATCAGTAATCTAAGATCATTTTCAGAAATTGCTAATGGCGGTACAAGCATGACCATGTTTCCAAGCGTTCTCAGGTAGATTCCATGTCTTTTACCTTCCTCAAAGAAAATCGTATTAATTGATTTTTGAGGATTAATTGGAGTCTTTCTCTTCTTGTCTTTCACAAGCTCGATTCCCATGAGCATTCCTTTGTTCCTGATATCTCCTACGATGTCAATTTCAAATAATTCGTCGTAAAACTCGTCAAAGATCTTGGATGTCTTTTGGATTTTCTTAATTAGGTTGCGTTTCTTATACATCTTTAGGTTCTCGTTTGCTACAGCTGCGGCAATAGGATTTCCTGTATATGTATGTCCGTGAAAGAGATGCACCCAATCGTTGAATTCTCCTAAAAATGAATCGTAGATTTTCTTGTTTGCAAGAGTTGCAGCCATGGTAAGGTATCCTCCTGTGAGCATCTTTCCATATGCTACAATGTCTGGAGTGCTCTTTTGCTCCTCATACTGTACCATTGATCCAAGTCTTCCAAAGCCTGTCGCAATCTCATCCAAGACAAGCAGCACGTCATATTTTTTGCAAAGTCTACCGATCTTGGATTGAAATCCTCTTGTATGTATCATCACTCCTCCGGCAACCTGTGCACCACTTTCCATCACAAACGCTGCGATATTGTCGTTTTTAGAAAACCTTTTTTCGATTTTTTCTAAACAATAATTCTGATAATCTGAATAAGTAAACCCCTTTGGAATTCTGTATTTGTTGGGCACTGGAAATTGAATTGTAGTGAAAAGTTGCTTTTTAAACTTGCCAAAAAATTCTGGAACGTATCCTACAGACATTGCCCCAAACGTATCTCCGTGATATCCGTTTTCCAGTGTCGCAATCTCTGTTTTCTTTTTGTTTCCAGTGTTTTTCCAATACTGCAATGCCATTTTTATCGCAATTTCCATCGCAGATGATCCGTTATCTGAATAGAACACCTTGTGCATTTTAGGGGATATCTTTACGAGGGTATCTGCAAGCTTTTCTGCGGGCTCGTTTGTAAGGTTAAACAGTGATGAATGCTGAATCCTCTTGGTCTGATCTGTTATGGCTTTGATCAGCTGCGGGTCTGAATGTCCCCATACGTTGCACCACATGGATGCAACTGCGTCCATTATTTTGTTGCCCTTGGAATCAACAAGCCATACTCCTTTACCCTTGACAATTTTATCAAAAGACTCCCATTCATTCATCTGTGTGTTTGGGTGCCAGACAGAACTTTTCAACTGCTTTGATACGATTTCAGATCTTAATAATTAAGCGATTCATTTTGAATCCTCTATTGATCCTAAAGACTAATCAATTGTCTACCAATTGATGTCGGTATTCATGAAGACAGAAAAAGATGTTGACGAGTATAGAAAAGTGATCGAAAAGAGATTGGTTGAAACTGAGTCCAGGGATGCCATGAAATACTATCAGGGTGTTCTTAGGGCACTTGATTGGACGATAACGGGAATAGATGTCTAGACATTCGTTGACCAAGCGATGAATTAATCAATGAATCATTCTGAATTGATGCTATGGGGTCTTTTTTCATTACCGGAACTGATACTGATGTGGGGAAAACGTACGTTACGGCAGGTCTGGGAGTAATGCTTAGAGAAATGGGAATTGATGTGGGCGTGATGAAACCTTTTGCAGCAGGTACTCCTCAGAAAAAGGGATTCAAATCCGAAGACGTTGAGATTCTATCTGCTGCAGCTCAGGTAAATGATCCTGAGAACTTGATAAATCCGCAATTTTTCCCCATCCCTGCATCTCCATACACGGCATGGAAGAATCTCAAAATAAAACCAAAAATATCTCCTATATTGACAGGCTTCAAAAAATTGTCCAAACTACATGATATGATTCTTGTAGAGGGAATGGGAGGAATCATGACGCCTGTTTTAAAAGACTATTTTATTGCAGATCTGATCAAGGACATGGGGGTTCCTGCAGTAATCGTGGCAAGAAGCAAGGTTGGCACCATCAATCACACGATAATGACTGTAAGGATGTGTGAAAAATTCAAAATTCCAATCAAGGGGATCATAATCAATGATTTTGATTCTGATGGTTACAAAGTAGATGAACTGACACGTGATTTGAAAAGCCTGTTGGGCATACCTGTACTGGGGTCTATTCCATTCATAGATGATTTGAGTGACGCGTCACTTCATGCAATCTTCAAGAAACGCCTTGATTTCAAATCATTGCTAAAATAAGATCTCTAAAAATACAAAGCATGACTGAAATATTAACAGTTCAGATGTATTTGCACTCCAAAACGGATTATCCGAATTTTGACTACCATGAAAATACAATTTTTTGTCTATTCGTTTTGAATATCAATACCATGTCTTGACATATTTGTAAAATGAAACTCTAGTCCAAGATACCCTTGTATCTTTAAGAAGATTCCATTGTCACATACATTGGAGCAGTAGAGGAAAAGGTCTCAAAAAAAGTCTAGCCTTCATTTTCTAATTTCCAATCATACACAAATCTGAATATCTGCGCATCATCATTTATTGCACACCAGCCGGATTGTTTTTCTATTCCATCCCATACTAAAGTTTCTGAAGCATCAATAGCACCATGAAAATAGTGAGAATAATTCACGTCAACTTCTTTGAATTCTCCACAAAAATGAATTATGTCTTCCAAATTTTTAAAATTATGTTTCCCCATCACAAATGCACTTGGGACATTGTTGTAGCTTTGTTTTTTCATAAAATCCTCAAATTTTTGTGCAATTTCTAATTCTTGGGATTTGTCAAAATAGGTTAATTTTGATGTAGGCAAAGCTAAATTCCACCCTCTCTCTATGAGTTTGATTTTGGTTTCATTAGATACGCATGCGGTTCTCCCATCATGGAAAAAATGCTCTTTTTGAGACAAAACCGATTTACCTTCTTTACACACTATCGACCACGGTGCTAATCCAAATTCTTTTTGTTGTTTGATTGAGAACTGATCAGTGACATTGACTAGCGAGCCTGTCTTTATTTGAGGAGTGTCTGATGAAAATGTGCCATCATCACTCACAGAAAATTTCCAATCCAATGTAATTACGCAGGAGATTGTTTCTATTGATGAGCCTGCATATTGAGACAAGAATGAATGAACGTTGTAACTACCAGGTCCGACTATTGTACTATAAGATCCAAATTTAGTATTTCCAGTTTCCACAAATTTATCAAAACGTTCATTCTCATCTATAATTAAATCTCCACTTGCAGTTTCTAAAATAAATTTACTTGAGCCATTTTCCAATCCAATATCTTGCCCTGTGATTGCATAATTATTTTGATCGTAAAGCATTAGGTGATATCGGTTATGCCCATCACCTTCAGGCAACTCAATTTTTAGATAACCATATGAATCAGAATTAAATTCATTTAAGACTACAAAAAGATGATTGTCTATATTATCTGGATTTATGATTGGATCTTTGATAAGATCAGTGTATTGTATTTTGAAGTTGGGATTTGTACACGGTGTGACAGGGCCTCCTAAAAATTTCATTATTCTACCAGGACCAATTTTATACAAATCGGAATGTTCGGCAAAATAATCCGGCATTTCTGAAACCTGACCATGACCTGACTGAAGTACAGGTACAAGTAATAATAGAATAAGAGAAAACATGATGTATATTTTCATATTTTTAAAGAAACTACAGTGTACGATAAAGGATTCTAATCTTGGATTCTATCTTTTAGACAATTAAATCTCTGTTGGATTATACTTCAAGATAGTCTTCCGAAATACGGATCATGCATGAAAGTATTATTTTTAGATTTTACTCAACTGGATTCAGTCGTCATTTTGAGGATTAAATAGATGTAGACAGATATGAGTTAACTTAATGATATTTTTGGAAAACTAGATTGTCACTTTGGCACTAACTATCATTATTTTTTATCAATGAATTGACTGATCGTTTTAATTTGATTTGAGAAATCCAAAGGCTCTTTTTAATTTACTTTTCTTGTCGGAATCCACAGGGTCTCCTGAGTCTTTCTCGGGATTTGCAAACATTTGGATAAATTCATCATAGTTTTTCGGAGGTATTGTTCTATCCATGACTCTCATAGATTTTGGCGTTAGAAATACCACTCTTTGATTAACTGTATCTGCAATAAAATCAGATTGGACATGCTCTAAACTAGCTAAATACATTACATCAACTCTGACATTTTCGTATTCTCTATTTAGCATTGGACATAGTTCATTTAGAGACATGGAGTTTTCTTTATTGTGGTATATCGTTTCAATTATTTTGAATAGATTGGTTCCGATGATTTTAAGCTGATCTCCAGGCATTGGCTAACGTGTGAAAATACTCCTACTATATCAATTTATTAAAAAATGCCATGATCTTTTGTGTTTACATCAAATTACAATTTACAAAATAGGAGTTTTACAAACAAATTCTGACAATTTAATTACTTTCACAAGTTAATTTGAGTATATGAAATCTGTAATGATAATTGCTGTAATCTCGTTTGTATTATTAATCCCATTGACCGCATCCGCAGAACCGTCATTAAATGTCCAAGACTTGGTGGTTGAAAAATACGTATCAAATTTGTGTTGCATGATTACCACGATGACCTTTGTTGAAGATGACATCCTAATTTTACAAAAAAGCGATGGGATGGTACGTTTAATTCGAGATGGTGTTTTACAAGACAAACCCGTTCTTGACGTGAATGTGGATTCCATTGGGGAAAAAGGAATGTTGGGAATTGCCAGTGTCAATTCATCAGCATACCTCTACTATACAGAGGCAATTAAAGACAGAGGTGAGTCATTGGGTAACAGAGTCTACAAATATGAATGGACGGGAGACTCTTTGGTAAATCCTGTATTGCTAAAAGAACTCCCTTCAAGTGTATCTCACAATGGAGGAGCCATGACGGTTGGATTGGATGATCAAGTTTATGCGGTTGTCGGCGACACCCTGCGTTACGGGCTACTTCAAAACAAGCCCCTGGAATGGTTGACGGGAGATGATACTGATTTAAAGGACAACAGGGTGATTTTACAATTGGAATCAGAGGCCCCTATTTTGCGATGGATATACGAAACAGCTTTGGTCTTGCAGTAAATCCTGTAACTGGAAATTTGTGGGCGACTGAAAACGGTGATGATGATTTTGATGAAATAAACTTGGTTCCTGAAAAGTTCAACAGCGGTTGGATAGTTACCATGGGTCCTGTTACTGAATCTCAACTGGATGAAATTCCGGGATACGAAGATTTTGTTTATCGTGACCCCGAGTTTAGCTGGGAGGAAACAGTAGCGCCTACCGGATTGGATTTTGCAAAATTCGATGAAATTGACAGGTATGACAATTCTCTTTTTGTGGGTGATTGTAATGCTGGAAATCTTTACAAATTTGAACTGAATGAAAACAGAGATGGATTTGAATTCACTAGCACGTTTCTTCAAGACAACATGATTGACAAAAACGAATCCATGGATGAAATAATCATCGGTACAGGATTTGGATGTATTACAGATATTGAAAGGGGTCCTGACGGCTTTCTTTATATCGTGTCACTAAGCGAGGGAACCGTTTATAGAATTTTACCTGCATCTGGTAATGGTGGTCAGCCTGATTCAGAAAACGATGGAGGATGCCTAATTGCAACTGCGACATATGACTCAGAACTAGCACCGCAAGTGCAACAATTAAGAGAATTTAGAGATTGAACCCTGCTTCAAAGCAGATCTGGAATTATGTTTATGAACACATTCAATGACGTCTACTATTCATTCTCGCCAATCATATCTGACTATGAGCGTGAAAATCCTGTTTTCAAGCAAATGGTCAAGGTGATCACAACTCCTATGATTACATCACTTATAATCCTAAATCACGTGGATATGGATTCTGAAAGTTCAGTTTTAGGATATGGGATCAGTCTGATCTTACTCAATATTGGAATGTATGTTGGAATTCCTGCCAGCGTTATAGTTGGAATTAGAAAGAATTATTGATTTAGCCTAATCTTGAAATATCTGGATGTGCTAATTGTTTGGATCGTTTTACATCTTTGAGGTTCTAATCAAAATTTCAAAACGTGTATCCAGGTCATGCATGTTAGATTCGCAAGATTTTAAATTTATTCGAACCACCAACGTTGCTAAACTTTGCAATTTCAAAGATTATCTTTGAAAATGAATTGTTTTCTTTAGACAGTACGAATGATTTCTTCCCCACCTGTATGTTTTCAGACAATACCAGCCAGATGTTTTCTTTTTCCGGTTGAATTTTTTCCAACCTTGCAATTCTTTCATTTATTATGTTGATGTCTTTTGACTTTGGAATGCATACTAACAATGTCTTTTTTGCATCTTTTTCCAATGTCTTGGTGTCTGGAACTACAATATCTATGTCCACTCCGGCATAATCTATTTTTCTTTGACTTGTGATAAGGGCATTGGTTAGCAAATAATGCAATAGCCCCGTAGCTAAAACCCCTACTGCTTCTTCCTTTTCTCCCATAGAAACTACTTTGTCGTAGCAGTTACTTGTAATGTCTTCAATAACTGCATCAAATTTTTTTTCAACTATTAGTGGGGGAATCGTCTTTGAGTTTTCAATATATTCAAACAGGTAATCTTTAATGGGATTTGCTTCTTCTTCTTGCATGGTTCATCCTATTCAAAACCCCATTTATATGAAAAACTATAACTAATCGATGAATTTTAATCATGTTTTTTAGATCTTTTGACTCACGTGGAATTGTTTTAACGATGGTCATGGCGGGTCTTCCAAAAAGTTAATTGTTGATATGGGACAGTTTAGTCTGATGGAAATGGAATGTGAATACTGTGGAAAAATATTTGTCGATGGTGAGAATACAATTGTCCACTATCAGACGCATCAGAGTATACCTTACAAGGACATGATGCCCGTCGAAGAAAAAGTATTTGAGGATTTTAGAAAAAAAATGATCAAGCAAAAAGAAGAGTATGAAAGGTCAAAGGAAAAAGAGGGGGATTCTGATCTTGTATTTAATGCAAAAGAAAGAGATGCATGTAATCCCGCTTAATTTCTAAATTAATCCATACGCTTAAGTTTGCAATTCCTGTAGTTAATTCCTGACTACTCACAAGAGCCGGAAAACAATCAGGGATTTTTTTGACAAGGCGGATGCAAAAAATTTGATAGTCTACAAGGACATGTCAAAATTTCCGGAAATTATAAAGCAAATAATAAAAAACCGCGGGGTAGAATCGCAGACATTTCGTGAGTTTGATGACATATTTCAGGATCCTAAGAAACTAACCACACTGACGGGCTTTGTAGAAAAAAAGTTCAAAATCAGTGACGAGTCTACGATGAGATTGATGTCAAGTTATTTTGTATTTCATGGTTTGAATTATCTTGACACCAGTGCGAATATCTTAAGAGAATTCGTCAATCCATCCAAAAAAATTGGTAAGAAAAAGATCAAGGTTACGCAAAATACAACATTACATCAACTGGTAGTTGGTATTTCTCAAGAATTGGGGATGGCAGAATTTGAAGAACTATTTCCAAAGCAATTCTATGGGATTTTGAGCGGTTCTGCCTGGTATTTCAAAAACAACGGGTTTTCTTTCATCGATGAAAATGGAAATGGTGTTTCGTTCACGCAAGAATCTTTTGTGGATTTAATTAGAGAATTTGACTCAAACTTTGTTGAAATTATTGATGAATGGATCCAAAGAAATGCTAAAAATAATGCTAGTCTCAACCCGTGACCTGTTTTCTACCACATTAAATCTAAAACGCCAAAAAATCCTGTATTTCTCCATGGTATCGTGTCGAGCATCAATCCATACGCTTAAGTCGGTAATGCGAGTTGTTACAGCATGACTAAATCTTTGGGAGATTATAACATTGAAAGATCTTCTTCATCGGACACCAAGAATATTTCTTGGTCGCAAAAAACGCCAACTGATGTCGATCTTCAAAAAAAGAAAAAATTCAATAAACCTTCTAAAAATACATCCGCAACGAATATCATTTACACTGATGTTGAATCTGAACCGTCCGTGGAAAAAACCTTCATAATCGAGAAAATTATGAGTGATGATAAGTCAAAAAAGAAAAAATTAGATAGAAGGTTTGAAAACACTTCTGCGTCAAACTGCATCATACAGCAGGGGTTTAAGAGACCGTCTCGATAATTGTCGAAATTGAAAATTGCAAAAGATTAGAAGACTTGCAGATCAGGTTATAATGTATGGGTATTGTTGAGAAATAAAGTGACTGAAAACCCTGATATTCCGTCAAAAGATGAAATTCTTAAAAATATGGCAAGACACCTGCAGACCAACATGCAGGATGGAGAAGAGGTGTTGCTTAGGACATATGATCTTGCTTTTATCAAGGGGAAGATGGCGGGTCTTGCAGAGGCCAAAACTGAAAACTCCAAGGTGTAATTGATGCAATGTCCCTGTTGTAATTGGAATGAGCCATGACTGAAAAAAAGCCTATCGGTTATTTCATTTTGGCAGATGGCATGATACACATAGTAAGAAATGGGAATAGGGTTTGCACTAACGAGCCCGATCCCAATACAAAATATAATCCTAGTGCGAACTTATTTGCTACATACTGTTCTAAATGTCAAGACTGAAAGTTTTTCTGTTAATCAGTATAATTTGTTCCAGAATATTTTGCAGTTTGAGGAGATCCTAACTGTATGATTGTTTATTCGTTGAAGACATAACGCCTTTCTCCCCTGTTTTCCTTGTCTGTTTGCACGTCAACCAAAACAAATTCCTTGTTTGTATGCACCATAGATTCTTCAGGTGTCAGCTTGTTTTCATGTAATTCCTCGTACTCTTCCCATGTAAGCTTTCGTCTATTCCCAATCTCTGCTTTCAAATCCATGCGGCTTATGATTTCTTTGAAATCGGGTTGAACGACTCCGCTGAATACCATTGCACTGCTTCCACTACCATAAGAGCCGAATCCTATTCTCTTTCCTTCCAAGTCGATTCCTTTCTTATGTTCGAATTCTAGACTGCTTCTAAATCCGAGATAAAGTGATGCGGTATATAGATTACCAATCATAGATGATGCAATAAGGGAGCTGGATAGTTTTGATTCATAGACTTCCTGATATTCTGGAGTCGTGGTAAATAATTTGGTAAACTCATGATCTTTTGCCATGAATTCCTCATCACCCAGTACTGATTCGATGGTTCCGCGTGGATCCTTTGGAATTGGCTCTTTCATTCCAATATCGTCAAGTATGTTTTCCCATCGTGGAAGCTGTCTCCATTCATGTCTCACCAGATATGCCAGTGCCTTCTTTCCCATGTTACTGTATGGCAGGTGCATGTTGATGTAATCCATATGATCCAAAATGGTTTCGTCCTCTCCCATCTTGATCAAGCCCGTGGAAAGTACTTTTTTCTTGTATGATTCTAGAGCCTTTCTCACTTGTATCATGTATAGTAAATTGGAATATTGCCCGTGAACGATGGGGGTCTCTTTTCCAAAAGGCCTGTAAAAATCATATTCGTCTTTGATTGACGTTGATGTTACTTTGGGGTCAAATGCTAACAACCTTGGATTGTTATTGAGAAGCATGACTACTGCCCCCGCGCCTTGAGTCATCTCTCCGCTAGAACCCATGTCATATTTTGCAATGTCTGAAACTACAACAAGTGCATATTTTCCATCAGCCTCTCCGGCTCTAATCCAATTGGCATTATCATAAAGTGCATACGACCCACTTACGCAAGCAAACTTGGTCTCTACACCCCCGCAATGCTCGAAGGCACCTTGACCGTAAACCTGCTCCAGCATTCCTATGACATATGAGTTCATTGCCTTTGACTCATCAAATGCAGATTCCGTCGATATGTATAACCTCCCTATGTCTTCTGGTGACAACTTGTTTTTTTGCATTATTTGCAAACATGCGTTTGCCGCAAGACATGCTGGATCTTGATTTGCATCGACTATGGCCATTTGGGAAACTCCTAGACCTTTTTGCAATTTAATTGGGTCTAATCCTCTATTGACTGCAAAATCTGATGCGTCAATATACAAACGAGGAATGTAAATTGCGATATCGTCTATGCCAGCTGCCATAAGCTAGCTCACAAAAATTCACTAATAAGGATATTGGGTTAATTCTGTGTGACTAGGAAGGGAATTTTTGTATTTTTTATTGATAGATTCACAATAAATTGATCGAATGAATTATTTTTTTAATTCCTCTTCAAAAATTCTCTCAAACACTTCGAGAGGTTGTGCTCCAAAAAGTTTGGTTGTTTTACCGTCTGGTCCAATTACAAAGAATGCAGGCGTGCCTGTCAATCCCAATTTCCCCGCATCCTCATTACTGGCAAGGATTCTTTTTGAGTGCTGTCCATTCACCATGCATTCAGACCATTTGTCCATGTCCAAACCAATTTCCTGAGCAAACTTGCCAAGATTTTCTGATGATGCCCATCCGTTATTTTCCCCTGTCCAATTGGAATACAGTATGTCGTGATATTCCCAGAACAATCCTTGGTCATTTGCACAATGGGTGCCGTGTGAGGCGTTTATCGAATCGGGGCCTATTATGTTGTAATCTTTGAAAATCATTTTAACTTTTCCTGTTTTGACGTATTTTTCTAGAATGTCATCCTCAGTTGAGTGGAAAAATACGTTGCAAAAATGACATTGATAGTCCCCGAATTCAACTAGTGTGATGGGAGCATCAGAATTCCCTAGTATGGGTGAGCCGTTTGCCAAGAATGTATTCAACGTAATTTTTGGGGGACCTGACTGCTGAATGGTTGGAGTTGGTTCTATTGAAAGCTCTACTTGTTCTGAAGTTCCACTTAATGCCACAAATGCAATGATTATTGTAATTGATGCAATCCCTGCACCTATTGCAAGAGACGGACCATGAATCAATGTTGTCTGATTTTTTTATATACATTTAGTCTTTTGTGATTTAATTATGATTTTAGAAAAAAATTGTATGTTTAATTCTGATAAAGTCTAACTGTTTTTACAAATGTCCATTTGGTGAATTTCATCTTTGTGATTTTTCAAAAAATATGTTCCTGTTTGGAAATTACATGATGTGTTAAACCCTATATTGTGAACGTGGACTGATTTGGAAATTACTGGTACATTGTTTTAATTCCTTAACAAATAATTAATTGTCTACACTAGTTCATCTATTCTTGTCAATACGATTCTTTTGAAACTTTAACGGTATTCTTGAAGAATTTGACAATTAGGCATATTTCAGTGTCTTCTCTCATAGTATTCTATGGTGTGAGTGAATTGCCTGTTATGGTCTACCTCCTTCCAAAACCTTTCTTCGTCAATGTCTCTTCCTTCGTCAATCCATGCTGTTAGAACTTTTTGCATAAACATTTGTGTACTTTGATCAATTTGCGGCCTGCTTCCTGTCTTTTTTTCAATTCGATCTCGTTCTTCCTTGAATTTTTTTAACAATTTTTTGAGATGTTTACCATTCATCTGTGATGCCTTTTCTCTTTTTGCAGATTCGATATCTTTTTTGAAGTTTGATAAAAATCCCACAAGTCAAGTTTGAAATCCTCGAATTTAAAGAGTTCATACGATTCTTTGTTTTTCAATATTTGTCACTGTGTTGAATTGTCCTCTGTGCAATTTGCATATTCTGATTTTTATAAAAAATATCTTCGATGATCTTTACAAGGTCCAGTTTAATCCGTTTCGCATCAGCTCCGTTTTCCAGTTCTTTTTGGTTGCCGAATTAGGCAGGGTTTAAAAACTAAATAAATGGGTCAATTATACCAGATTCATGAAGAAGGTATTTGTCAATGGTTATGGATCAATCGGCAGTAGAATTGTCTCTTTTCTAAAAGATGATCCTGAAATACGTGTAATTGGAGTTGGAAAGTATTCTCCTGATGCAAAGGTTGAGGAGGCAATTTCCAAGGGTCTAGGCGTATATGTTCCAGAAAAAAAACTAGATGACTTCTCAAATTTTAAAATTTCAGGAACCTTGGAGTCTGCACTTGATGAATGTGATTTGGTAGTGGATGCAGCCCCGGGAGGACATGGCTTCAAGAACAAGAAAAATCTCTATGAGCCAAGAGACATTCCTGCAATTTATCAGGGCGGAGAATCTACAATTGGATCCGAATCCGTTTCTGACTTACTGTTTAATTCTAGAGCAAATTATGATCAAGCATTGGGAAAGCACCATGTTATGCAAGGTAGCTGTAATGTGACTGGGATGGGTCGCATCCTTGAACCATTAAGGGACAAGTTTGGTGACCGATTGATCAGATTTGATGTGACACTTGTCAGAAGATGGGCCGATATTGAGCAGACAGAAAAGAAACTTTCAGATACGATAGAAATGACTGAAAAACCACATCATGGAGATGATGTCAAGCTCTATTTTGGAAAAGATGCCCCACTTTACGTACGTGCAATCAAGATTCCTACAAGACAAATGCACTTGCACATTATGGATATTCGATTCAAGGACACCGCACCAAAGCCCTCTGAAATTCACGAAATATTTGCAAATGAATTTGGTGTTGCAACGTTGTGGACTGCAAAGGGTACCAAGGATGTTAGAGACTATGCTCAAACCATGGGCTTTAACTTTACTGATACCAACATGATACACATTCACGCAAACATGACCGTGTCCATTGGAGACACCGTCCAAATGATGTACTCTGATGATCAGACTGGAATCGTAATCCCTGAAAACCACATGCTAATGCAGGCAATGCTGTTTGGAAAGTCTTATCGGGATGCATTTAGTCATACCGAATCAATATTTAGCATGCAGGCAAAGAAGCAGAAGTTGCAAGAACATTTTGCCAAAAAAGACTAGCTGTCAATCTTTTCAATTCTTATTTTCCCGGGAATGTTCTTTGAAACTTTTTCTACGACTATTCTCAAGTCATCAATCTCTACTTTGTCTCCTTCCTGTGGTATGTCTTGTAGTCGCTCGTGTAATAACCCATTAAGCGATGCGTAATCATCACCTTCGGGAACTTTTGCATCGAAGATCTCGTTGATTGTATCTATCTCGATATCACCATTCGTGATTATTGTGTCTTGATCAATTCTTTCATATTCTGCCTGTCTTGTCAAATCTGTTTCATCTTCGATCTCTCCTACTATCTCCTCAAGCAGATCTTCTAGAGTAACGAGGCCCTCTACCCCTCCATGCTCATCCACCACTATTGCCATGTGTGTTTTTCTTCCCTTCATTTCCTTTAGCAATGCGCTGACCATTTTTTCTTGTGATGCAAAAACAGCATTTCTTGCTATCTGTTCAAGACTCACCATTTTGTTATCTCTCTCTAACTCTTTGAGAACATCTCTGACATGAATAAATCCTACAATGTCGTCACTCGAACTCCCAAAAATTGGAATTCTTGAATGTCCGCTCTGATTAATCTGTGGTAACGCCTCAAAAAGTAGCATTTTGGAATTCAACGAAAACATTTTTGTTCTTGGGGTCATCACAGAACGAATTACTGTATCGTCAAATTTTAGAGCACCGTGAACTAATTCCATCTCTTCCTTTTCTATGGCTTTCTCTTCTAATCCCTGATCAATCACGCCCTTGATTTCTTCCTCGGTAATCGGTGGTGGTGTGTTACTACTTCCTGTTAGCTTTACGACGCCCTTAGTAATTATTTCAAAGAACTTTACGACTGGATAAAATGCATAGCTGAATGCAAGTAATACGGGTGCATATTTTAAAGCAACTTTTGTAGAGTTTGCATTGCAGTATGTTTTTGGGGTAATTTCTCCAAAGACTAGGATCAAAAATGTCATTATTCCTACAGCGATTCCTAATCCGTCGTTTCCAAACAACCTGATGGCTAGACTTGTGGCAAGAGCTGACGCTCCAACATTTACCAAGTTGTTTCCAAGATTTACGCTGGACATCATCCAGCTTGGGTTCATTTTTAATTTGTGAAGTGCTTTGGAGCCCTTCTTCCCTTCGTTGAATAATTGAATTACTTTTGATTTTCTTATTCCTACTAGAGCAACCTCTAATCCGCTAAAAAACCCTGATAATCCAATTAGTACTGCCAATGTTGTAATTTCAACCCACAAATCTACCATGATGTCCTCCATGGTATTTTTTCAGAACTTGATCTTTTACTCATTTAGTTATTTTGCACCATCTTTTGGCTATGTTCCCTTGATAAAACATGGATTTAAGGCTTAAGACATTGTTCCCGCATTCTTGATAAATTGGGTCTCAAAATGGGGCTAATTTTTGGGTGGAATTGCAAATTCATTCTTTGGATTATTATGATAATCTACGGGTAGCATTGCATCTTTTTGCCTGCCAGTGAGAATTCCGATCACAACATCGTCTTTCTTGATTATGCCTTCATTGGTAAGCTTTTTTATTCCTACAACTGATGCACCTGATGCCATCTCACAATCAAATCCGTTTAGACCCACAACAGACATGCCGTCCAGCATTTCGGAATCTGAAACGGTGGTTGCAACACCGTTTGTATATTCCAATGCCCTTAGACCTTTCAAAATATTTGCAGGCCTGCCAATTTGAATTGCAGTGGCTTTGGTTTTTGGTTTTAACCCTTTACTGTCCAAATCATCATAATACCTGGAGATTAACTCCGTATTTGGATTCCCTTTATTCCATCTCAGTTCCTCCCCTTCAAATTTACCGTTATACAGATCTGAAAGTGTACTGGCACCTTCAGAATTTATTACTGCTATTCTTGGAATTTTTTTAATCCATCCCCATTCATATAGTTCCATCAGTGCTTTACCACAACTAGATGTGTTTCCTAATGCACCTCCTGGATAAACTATCCAATCTGGGGATTCCCAATTAAGATACTCTAACGCTCTAAAAGGGATTGTTTTCTGACCTTCTATTCTAAATGGGTTGATTGAATTTACAGTATAGCCGTCATGATTTTTGGCATCATCCAGTGATTCCTTTAGCGCATCATCAAAATTCCCGTCCACTTCCACAATCTGAGCTCCAAACTGATATGCTTGACTTAATTTTCCTGGGGCTATTTGACCTGCAGGAATGTAAACATCGCAGTTGATTCCCTCATTAGCAGCAAACATTCCAGCTGATGCCGATGTATTGCCCGTTGAGGCACAAACAATTTTTTTTGCACCGACCATTTTTGCATGAGTCACTGCCGTTACCATTCCGTTGTCCTTGAATGATCCACTTGGATTATATCCTTCTGGCTGTAGCCACAAATTATCATTTGAAACGTTGATGAATTCTGCAGCTTTTGACATTCGATATGGCTTGGACTGTCTTCCTTCTGCACCGTCTAGAGATACAAGATATTTTGAGCATTCTTCAAGATTCTCGGTATCAATCTGACAGAAATTCAATAATTCACGAAATCTCCAAACTCCACTTTCATTGAAAATACTGCCTTCCGAATTTCGCCTTTTGTAGAAAACGTCTTTCAAACTTGTAGGTGGTTTATTTTTGTACTTTACGTCTAACATGTGACCATTCTCACATTGCACATTGGTACTCTCAATTGGATATTTTAATCCGCATTGCGGTCCAATACACTTGAGATATGCGTCACCCTGCATTGTACTTATTGAAAATCAGTGATAATTTAAAGCAAATGTGTAAATCCTTGATACGTAAATCTGCTTACTATGCTTGAATTCTATGAATATATCTGAAATTATTATCATCTCACGTATCGGAATGTTATTTCCTCTTAACCTTTAGATTGGATGCATCTTAGATACGAATATGGTTTCATACAACGAATATCTGAAAAAAATCCTTTCTCAAATCCTTGATTCTTATACCATTCTTAAAGAAATTCACGATAAACCTGGAGAACTTGAAAGAATTAACAAAATAATGCTCAAAACTAATGGATTCATCAAGGTCGTAGTAAATAATATTGATGAGAAAAAAATTCCCCAGTCCGATTTTAAACCCTTACAGATTAAACTTGAAAATTATTTGGAAAGTTATTTTTTTGAAAAAGAAATTGAAACCATGGCGCCGTTATATTCTAATGACATGCACCGGGTAAAAAATATGAGATTAAAAATAATTGAAGCGCTAGAAGACAAGAAGATGATCGAAAGTGTGGAAGAGTTGATTGAAAAGTTATGACGGGTGAAAAAAGGTGTATTTTATGCGGATGCAATGATCATATATTATTTGGTTGTTCAAGACATGTTCTAAAAAAATGCAGCTGCTATGATAATGGAAAAAATTCCTGAAAAAAATAACTATTTCAGTTTAGAGCCTGATCTTTCATGAAAATTTAAACAACACTTGCATTCTTTCTCAACGCATTCAGATTCTTTGTGGTGATCACAAATACCGCATTCACAACTATTTGACATGTTATGCTTTAGCTCGTTTAGAATATAATTTATCCCCTAATTCTCATCAAATTCACGTTAAAATTGGATTATTTTTTGGATTTTGATTTTTTTGCAGGCTTTGCCTCTAGTTCTTTTTTGATCTCATCAGCCTTTGCATCTACTGCTTTGATGATCACCTGAATTATTCCATCCAAATCACTATCTTCTGCCTCAGGTTCAATTGTACTTGCAATTTCTTTGATTGTATCTGATATTTCGGAACTTACATCTTCAAAGCTTTCAGGATCTTCATATGCTGCATTATACAGTGATTTGAGGTTGTTGACATGGCCAATTACCTGCTCTGTGATCACTATTTTGTAATCTGTACCATTTACATCAAATTCCTTTGAACTCATACACGATTTCAAATTCTTTTGTTTATAATGTTTTTTAGATAAAAATAACGATCTGAATGTTAGTTATTGTTAAAATATAATGTAATCCAGAGCTGAGGCATCACTGATCAATCTAGTGTGCATTGATCCTACAACATATCCATTTTTTATATCTCCAGCAGGAATCCATCTATTTGTTGAAGAGTAATGTCTCTTTTCGGCTAATTCACGTTCAATTGCCTCTATGTCAAATTCAGCTTCTTCAACTTGCTGCGTAGTTAGATGCTTAACAGTGATCATTATTTTTGTTACCTTCACACGGTCTCCAAACTTCCATTTCAATACAGGATTCTCATCAGACACTTCTAGCACTTTAATTTTCATTTGCTTCTTCCCAAAAGCATCATGACTGATTAGTGCTCTTTCATCAGTAAATTCTTCAAAACTAATTCTTGAATTGACTTCTGCATCTGAAACTGTCTCAAGTAACGATTCTATGTTTTCACTACTTGATTCCGTTTTTACATCTTCTTCGGCCATGTTGTAATTATGTACCTTATACTTAAAAACGATTTGAAAATCATTTCAGACTGGCACTAGATCTCTGTTTTGTCTTAAATGGCATGATGCATTCTTTGAGATGGAGTTCTTCTCTGGAATTATTTTTTTTTGCAAATATTTTGCCATCGTACGTACAAACACAATTCGTAATTTCCAACGTCTCATCCCAAATCTTGAAAAATTCTCGTAATTCCCTGTTCTCGTATTCTCCTATTCCTATTCTTTTCTTTGAGAGAAATTTGAATGCCAGGATTACATTTTTTTTCTTGTAGATGTCAAATGTTCTAATCCATAATAAACATCGCTCTATCTGATCTGCAGGTACTGGGAGCGATGTCGATGTTCCTGATTTTGCTTCAATTGTAAAAATAATATTCTCCATATTATTCACTGCTAACACATCTGGCAATGCAATGCTTGGTGAACCTAATCTGAATGCCTTCCAATTTGCTGCACCGTTAAATCGTTTTACAATAGTATCTTCCCATTGATATCCACGCTGTCGACGCATTTTTGCAGCTTTTTGATTGTTTTTTTTTTTGATTTTTTTTTTTTGATTTTTTTTTTTGTAACTATCAACGCTGCAATCTTTGTACTCATCAATTTGATATTCCTAATGCTAAATATAGTAAAGTAGGGTATTATACAATTACTTCATTCTCTGATGTTAAACATTTTAAAATCTTCAATTTTATTGTTAGAATAGTTTTGACAGATTCAGAATTAATCCTTGAAAAATTTTTGGAGCAGCGAGACTCGTACCTAAATACACTAAAACATCTCGAATTTGAATTAGTCATGGAACCTACTGAAGACGAAATAGAGGCTGTCAAAAAATTACAATCTGATACCATTGATCAATTAAAAAAATTAGAGCAGGAAATTGCATTTCTCTCATCAGAAAAACCAACATAAATTGCAGTGAGTTTATCAAACCCGGTTATTTGTGAAATACATGTTCGATGATCTTGTGAAAAATTTGGTTCAGGTGAAGCAAGATTTTGCCAAAAATTACGCTGGCAGTGCACATATACAAGAGGTTATTCCCTCATGTGTTTCTGAAGAATTTGATGTGAATTCAAATCATTTACAACTACTTCATGATTTTGCTCAAAAGAATCCAATTTATTTTAACTCGTATGAAGAAAAAATCGCCGGTACTTTGTGCACTGTTTATGAGGGCGACATTAATGAATACTGGTTAAACAGTATCAAACACGGTTCAAGCTGTCAGCCGTTTTACCCTACATGGATAATGTCTGCATATGTTATGGCGCTTGTTGCCAAACAATTTGGATATTTGGAATTGGTGGATATTGGTTCTGGAGATGGACGAATCGCTTTTTGTGGAAAGATATTGGAATTGATTTCCCACAGTATAGAAATTGATGATGTTTTAGTAGAATTGCAAAAACAAATCACTGCTGGCACGCATCAAAACTTTAATCCCCTATGTACAGATGCATTGGAATTTGATTACTCGTCACTGGGTCTACAACAGCCTGCTTTTTTTATTGGAGGGCTGGCTCAAATGGGTGGGGATGTTCTGGCTACGGAAATCATTGATAAAATCAATTCCATTCAAAATCTGAAAAAAAATACAGGGGTGGTATTTGCAGGTACTCACACTAAGAGGCAATTGTCTGGCAATCTGGAAAATGGTGGATGGAGTATGCTGATTGAAAAACATGATTTGATGGTAATGGAAACTGTATCATTGCCTACAATTTGGACATTTGATCAAAAAGTTGAGACTCCTTATATCTATACAAAATTCAACTGACCTGAAAAAAATAATTCTCTTCTCTTATGCCACATTTTAAAATTTTGACAGCTTGTCCAATTTTGGGAGTTTTTGAAATCTCTACCATTACTCTAATTGTTCCATGAAATTCAACTATGCAGAAATATTGCTTGCTTTTCCTTGAAAACTCTATAATTTTACCTTCTATTTCTTTTTCTTCTTTTAGAGAGACTGTTCCGAAGCAATGATTGCAGAATTCCGATGGAGGCCATACTATTTTTTTACATTTTTCACATTCTGGAATGCAGAATTCTCCCATTGACAATTTAGATTCAAAATTCATTTTTCTAGTATTAGTACCGTTGAAGATGTGGCAGCAGCTGACATGTTGTGAACCAATCCCACACGGGGATCATCTACTTGTCTTTTACCTGCATCTAATTGCAATTGTTGAGAGATTTCTATAGTTTGAGCGATACCCGTGGCACCTAGTGGATGTCCGCATCCAATGAGGCCTCCTCTGGGATTTATCTTAAAATCATCCGTACTGTTTGTTTCTTTGATCATCTTCATACCTTCACCATTATTGGAAAATCCTAGAGATTCCAACGCCATGGGTTCACAAACTGAAAATGCATCATGTATTTCTGCCACATCTATATCATTAATTGTCTTGTTGGCCATTTTTAATGCCATTTGTCCAGACAATTTGGTAGATTCCATGGAGTTAAGTGAAGAATTTTTTGTAAAACTTGCTGAAGTTGTCCTCTGACCTATACCTGTAATCCATGTTGGCATGGATGTGATTTTTTTTGTCATTTCTTCTGATGCCAAAATAATTGATGCGCCTCCAGTGCATGGCCTTGAACAATCTAAAAGTTTCAGATCATCTGTGAGTTTTTTTGAATCCATTACTTCTTGAACTGAATATGTCTTTTTTGATAAAGCGTTTGGGTTTTCTTTGGCATGTTTGTGATTTTTCACCGATACAAGTGCCAGTTGTTCATCAGATATAGAATATTTTTGCTTGTATGATTTGGCAAAAATTGATGCCCAAAAAATAGGATGTTTGAATTCTCCTCTTGAATTATCCCATTGCAGTACTTGCCCTGGACTGTCATATCTTTCAGCCCCCGACACCAGAACCATGTCTGCCAAACCTGATGCTATGTATGAGTATGCTGAAACAATGGAATTTGTACCAGAATTGCAGAGACTTTCTATCGAATGAGCGATTTTTGGTTTGATTCCTGTTATTTCAGATAGTATGGGGGATAGATATTTTGAATTATTGTTTGTTGAAACCAATACTGCATCAATGAGATCTTTGTTGATTTCTGAATTATTTTCAAACAGGATCTTTGCAGATTTTAATAAAATTGATTCTATTCTTTGATCATCTCTTGTAAATGGTGTAATTCCACATCCTACAATTCCTACTTTGTTCATTCTATTCATCCAAAAATGTCTTCTTGAATAATTTGAATGATTCTAACACATTTCCAACAGGGTTGAATTGAAATATTGGCTGGGTAATTCCAGTATCTGCAAAACGGTTTACTTGCTTTTTACATTCTTCAGACGTCCCAGAAATTGCCAATGATTGTAACATGGAATCTGTAACCAGTTTATGATTGATCTTAAACCCCGTTTTTTTGAATTCCTCAAATATGTTGGATGTCTCAGATGCAAACCCAGTTTTTGTCAAAAACTCCCTATACACTTTACCTACAGAAACGTAGAACGCTATTGTCTTTTTAGCACGTTCTATTGCAACCTCTGAGTCTTCGGACACGCAAGTTATCAACTGACATGTGACGTCTATTTTTTTCCTGGATTGCATTTTTGTAATTGTTTCTTTCATTTCGCTAATGGGTCTGAGATAAAAAATTACACCGTCTCCAATCTCCCACGCAAGTTCAACCATTTTCTTGTTGACTGCCGCAAGATAGATGGGAATGGATTCTCTCTTTGGCTTGATTAACAATGTGAAGTTCTTTAAATCAAAAATTTCTCCTGTGTATTTTACTTGTTTTCCTGACAACACTAGCCGAATAATTTCCACGTATTCCTTCATCCTTTGGAGTGGTTTTTCAAACTTGTAACCGTGAAAAGTTTCAACAATTGGTAAACTGCTTGTTCCTAGACCTATGACTAACCTTCCATTTGAGAGTGAATCTACAGTGGCTGCGCCCATCGCAATGACAGATGGACTTCTTGAGTATATGTTGATGATTGATGAGCCTATTTTTTGTGTGATTGTTTTATTGGATATCGCGCTAAGCATTGAAAAATTCTCCATTCCCCACGTTTCAGGTATCCACAAGGTATCAATTTTGGTTCTTGAGATAATTTCTGAGCATTTCAAAACCTCGTCTATGGATAGTAATGAGCCTAGACTACATGCTGTTCTCATGAAAATTGTATATATCATGAATATTCTAGTGTTCTGTTTTAGCAGTGGGTTAATTTTGATTGAGCCTGAGCATTATCTCGTTAGTTCTGAACCATAATTGTTGAACATACAGACAATACCAGAAAAGCATTCTGAAGAACCGACATTTTGGGACATGGCAACTAAATATGCGTCAATCAGTCAGGATGTTCCATTTGTAGAGGAAGTTGCATATGTGATGGTAACTTTGCATAGGACGGGCGCCTAAGATCTTAATATTCATTTAATTATGTTTTTTACTTCCAGAGAACATTCTTCCATGTCTTTGAAGGAATCAATGGAATACCATTTTGCATGCTTGAATCTGACAATGCTGAGCTTTCCTTTTATTGCATAATCTGGAAATACTGTTTTTTCTATGTCTCCCTTGCTTGGAAGGCTCTTCAGCATGTCTTTTTGGATGTAGTAAATCCCCGCATTCATCCACAATTCTGATATTTCTTTTTTCTCCTTAAAGTTGGTAATCTTGTCGCCATCAGTTTCTAAAACTCCAAACTTGGTTTTCAGTTCCACTGATGCGATTGAATTTTGTTTTCTAGATAGTTTTTTTAAATCTATGTCTGTGATGATATCTCCATTTATGACAAAAAATGATGAATCTTTTATCATTTTTCCAGCTTTCTTGATTGCACCTCCTGTACCTAAAGGCGATTTCTCCACGGAAAATTTTATGTTGATTCCCATCTTTTTCATGCTTAGATAATTCTCTATCATTTCTTGCTTGTATCCTGTGCAAATTATCACTTCGTCCACTCCAAATTTTTTAAGATATTTTATCTGCCATTCTATTATCGGTATGTTGCTAATGGGGACCAACGGTTTTGGAACATAATCTGTAACTGGTCTTAATCGCTTGCCTCTACCTCCTGCCAAAATAATTGCCTTCATCGGTATGAAGTGAATTTTTACAGTATATGAAATTTCAAAACGGTGATCATTTTTAATTACTATCTGATTTTAAAACTTCTTTGGATTTTGTTTTTTCTACATCTACTATCTCTTCCATTTTTTTGGCAAATTCATTATAGATTTTTTCAAGTTCTTTTAATGGCATCTCTATGCCTAGCATCTTCATGGTTTTATTCCAAGATTCAATGTATTTTTCGTCATTCAGGCCTTTTCCCAATGTCTCTGCTATCGAATGTACTCCTTCAGTTTTTCCCAATGCGTAAATAGCAATCTCCTTGTCGCTGAGCATGAAATCACTCGCTTTCCGTAAGATAGTAATGTAATTCCGTATAGCATTCTACGCAGTATTCTTCAAAATTTGTATGGTCGCAGTCATAGACTTTATTCACGTCATTCTCGCATTCGACACAGATTGGCATTGTTAATCCTCTAAGACTTTTTAATTTTAAGTATGCCTAACCCTGTCTGTATCAATCCTGCTACAAGTAATGGGATTGTTTCAGAAAGCACATTTCGTCCTGATTCAGCTGCCTCCATAGGGTCTGCATTACCTATTACCACTACACCCCCAATGATTATCAAAATACCTGCCACGATAATCATTATGCCTAGAATTTTTGACGGATCCTTTCTTGAGATGAAATATGCAATAATGGGCAGTATCAATGCTGGAAGTCCGAGTCCCATTCCTCTTGTTTTATGATCAAGTGGAATGAATCCTTCCCCGTTGTCGTTGCTAAAGCTTACCGCAACATCTATGCCGTAAATTGTCAACAATATTATGGCAATTCCAGTTATGATTAATGCGGGAGTTAGGGCCATATCCAATTTTTCATTAGTCAATTAATAAATCTAATCAGATGACTTGACTGTCATTTTTTGCTTTAGGCCACGTAATTTTTCTAATAGTTCATCAACTGATTCCCCGTTTTTCCCCACCACATTAACGTGTCCCAGTTTTCGCAAAGGTTTTGATATTTCTTTACCATACATTTTCAAAAATACTCCGTTTTCTGCAATGTATGGTAAGTCATATTTGCCAGTAAATCCGGGTTCTCCCAATACATTGTACATGATCGTATTGTGTAATAATTTTGTCTCCCCCAACTCCAACCCCATGATTGCGCGCAGATGCTGTTCAAATTGAGATGTTACACTAGATTGTAATGTATGGTGTCCTGAATTGTGAACTCTGGGGGCTATCTCGTTAATCATTATATCTTCGTCAGAAGTCACAAACATTTCGATTCCAAAAATTCCCGCACCCTTGAGAACAGACATAGTTTTTTCTGCAATCATCTCAGCTTTTTTTGTAACTTTTTCAGATACTCTTGCGGGGGCAATTGTCTCTCGGAGGATGTTCTCTTCGTGGATGTTTTCAACCAATGGAAATGTCTTGATTTGACCTTTGGTGTTACGTGCTGCTATAACTGAAACCTCCATGGTAAACGGTACAAATTTTTCTAATAACAATGATTGACCCTTGAAATAGTCATATGCTGTTTGAATCTCATCTTCAGAATTAATTTTAAAATTCCCTCTCCCGTCATATGCATCACGTCTTGCCTTTAGCATTGCCGGAAATCCAAATTCCTTTAAACCTTCTTTGACATCCTCTAGACTCTCAATTTGTATAAATTCTGAAACAGGTATGTCATTTTGTGACAAGAACAACTTTTGTAAAAACTTGTCTTGAATAATTTTTAACGTTTCAGGGGATGGGTTAATTTCTGCATTCTTTTCTACAGATTTTAGAACGTTACTGTCTCCGGATTCAATCTCATATGTGATTATATCTGATTTGTTTGCTAGCTCGATAATGGCATCCCTGTCTTTAAA
Source organism: Candidatus Nitrosopumilus sp. (assembly GCA_029263475.1). Taxonomy (GTDB): domain Archaea; phylum Thermoproteota; class Nitrososphaeria; order Nitrososphaerales; family Nitrosopumilaceae; genus Nitrosopumilus. The sequence continues at coordinate 8,842 of JAJCXK010000027.1, read as the reverse complement.
ATCTGCAATAATTTGATCCGTACCGGCCTGTACTGCAGGACAATTTTTGGTTGGATCCAAAACGATGATTTTTGATATTTCTTCTGGCATTTTTTTTGCAGCTTCTGCAATCATCATTCCTAGCTGTCCTCCGCCAATAATTCCGAGTATCTTAGCCATTATCAGAGTTACACTCAGGGATTAAAAATATCTAATGTTATTATTCATGATTTTCTTTGCTCTTTTAAAATAGAATTATTAATTACTCTCTTGTCTTTTTTATCATCATGACATTATCAAAAAAGCCATTGGTTGGAATTATAATGGGATCAAGTTCTGATAGCAGGATTATGCAAGGTGCTTCTGAGGTATTGGATGAATTTGGCATTAAGCATGAGGATCAAATAGTATCTGCACATAGAACACCTTCAAGGCTTGCAGAATATGCAAAACACGCTGAAGAAATGGACTTTAAGGTGATCATTGCTGGAGCTGGAGGTGCTGCACATTTGCCAGGCATGATTGCATCCCACACCGTAATTCCTGTGATCGGAGTGCCAATTCTGGTATATAATGATAAACATACAAAAAAACTTGATACTGCAAAATTTTCCGCATTTGGGGGATTGGATTCACTTCTATCCATCACTGAAATGCCGTCAGGTTCACCAGTTGTTGCTGTTGGAGTAAACAAAGCAGGAAATGCTGCGATTTATGCAATGAAAATGCTTGCAAATGAGTCCCCTAATTTAAAGAAGAAACTGAAACTGCACAAATCAAATCAACATGATTCAGTCATGATAGAATCTGAGCAATTAAAAAAAGAAGGTCTTTCAAAGTTTGCTAAAAAAATTCAGATAGATTAAGTAGATAAAGTAAACTGGATGTTTTTTGCCTTTAACGACTTTATCAGTAATTCTGCCTGTTCTTTTCCTTGTGTTTCAAGACTCAAAGTAACGCCTGCAGAACCCGCATTGATCTCAGAGCTCAATCTGTCATGTACCACCTCTACGATGTTTGCATTGGCAAGTGTTATCTCGTCAACAATTTCTTTGAATGCACCTGGCCTGTCTGGGAGCAATATCGATATTTTTAGTAACCTACCCATTGCTGCAAGACCCTTGTCCACTATCTGTCCTAAAAGATACATGTCCACGTTTCCTCCTGCCAAAATGGCCACAATTTTCTTTTTCTTGGCCTGTTTTTTCGATAGCAGGTAAGCTAAACTTGCAGCACCCGCTGGCTCTACTACAAACTTCATTCTCTCCATTAGCAGAAACATTGCTTTTGTAATCTGCACATCATCTACTAGGACTATCTCATCTATGAGATCTTTAATGATTGTAAATGTGAGATACCCTGGAACTTTTACCGAAATCCCATCTGCAATTGTCCTTCCTCCCCCACTGGTAGTGACTGAACCCTGTTTGATTGAATCATACATGGATGGAAATGATTTTGACTGAACTCCGATAATCCTGACATTTGGATTTTTTTCTTTAACTGCTATTAGAATTCCAGCTGTCAATCCACCTCCTCCAATTGGAACGTAAATTTCATCCACATCCGGCAAGTCTTCCAAGATTTCTAGACCTACCACTCCTTGGGCTGCAATTATTTGAGGATCATCAAAGGCATGTATCATTGTGGCACCTGTTTTTACTGCAATTTCTTTTGCTTTGGATGAAGATTCATCATAGTTAGTTCCCTCCAGAATTACTTTTGCACCGTATCCTCTTGTTGCTGCAACCTTAGCTGGCGATGCATTTTTTGGCATGACAATTGTGCATGTGATTTTTTCCAGTGAGGATGCAAATGCAACTCCTTGTGCATGATTCCCTGCTGATGCTGCAACCACCCCGTGCTTTTTCTCTTCTTCAGATAATGATTTAATTTTAAAATATGCTCCGCGAATCTTAAAGGAACCTGTCTTCTGTAGAAATTCAGATTTTAAATAAACATCAGAACCAACGAGTTCGGTAAATACGGGGGAATGAATGAGAGGAGTTTTCTTTATTTTATCACCTCGTAACGAATTTGCTTTTACTATTTCATCATAAGTGGGGTTCATTGGAAATGATGCTATTGATTTGACATATTTGACTTCTTCTATTCTAAAACACATGAAAATCAAAATCCATGCGTGTATTTTCAGGAATCCATAAATAGTTTCATTTTTTATTGAAAAATATATCAAGGGATCGGATCTCCCCTTTGAGATTTATCTCATTTTCCGGTTCCTTGTTTTAGTTTACGATTTGACAACTGTCTCGAGTTCGTCCAGACGTTTAATGATATTTCCCTTTACTGCATTGGACATTTTTCTTGGATCAAACAACCCTTCGCGATTGCCGTTTTTGATAAATTCCAAATCCAAAGAAAGCAAGCATCCTTCTTCACCTGCGACCAATCTTGGATCATCAATTAGCACGGATGATGTCTGATACGTTTCAAGTAAAAGTGAATCAAGATCTGCAAACAGTTTGTTCTTTTTTTCTGTGAGTTCTTGAAAGTCCACTCCGGAATCTTTTTGAATCTCCTCAAAGACTTTTTCTCTGAATTCATCATTTTCGTAAAATACTTCAAACAGGTTTTGATGATCAAAGTCTTTGTACCCCATTTCTTTTAGTTTGTCTAAAACGAGTTGATCGCTATTATCTGATAATTGCTCTTGCTCGCTTTTTGTCAAGTCCACTATTTCTGCCAACTCCTTTTGAATCTCAATTACTTGTTGATCTGGCTTATAGTACAACAAAACGTGAAATTGTAACGAAAGGTGACCCGACAACAAATAGTTTTCTTCCTTGACTTCAAATTTTGTAAAAATCCTTCTAACATCCTGATTGTTTGTAATGGATACGTCCTGCAATGACCAATCCCTTAGTGAATTGTTTATTTTTTGAAAATAATCCATAACCCTTTTTGGATCAAATGTTTTTTGCTCTGTAACCGTGGCATCCCCCATCATCACTTTGGTGTCTGACATTTTGATCAAATCAGCCATCATCGAGAGATATGCTTTTTGAGATGATTCATTTTTTTGGTTTAACAATTGAATAAAGTCGTTCGGTGAACGTGAATCTAATCGCACAAAAAATAACTAATAGTTACTCTCCTTAAACCTTCATCAAAATCTAAATATGTTAAATTTAATTTTTACATGTGGATAAACTCAATCGTATCTGTTGTCAATATAAAAAATCCATTACCTGGCACCATTATGATGATTTCAACGTAAACTCTCTCCCCCATAACAGGCGAGTTTCTCACAAAATAGGCGGAAATAATGTCTGAAAATAACAAAAAAAATGACTCAGACGAAGAATCTGATAGTGATATTCAAAGTAACCCTATTGTAGACATGCTACTTAGTACAGATAAGCAGCAGACATTGGATTCGGACACCATGATCTTAGAAACACAAAAGCGTGTTTGGGGCGCCCTCAAAAAAGGCTATGAATATTTAGGTATGATTGACGAATCGGATCAATTTCTGAGAAAAAACGTTTTTTCAAAATTGGACATGGTTGTTCTTTATGTTGATCTAGTTGGCTCTACTACCATGACGTTAGAAATGCCTGAAGAAAAAATTGCAATTATTGTCAGCTCGTTTTCACAAGAGATGGCTTCGGTGATAAGGCAACACCACGGATACGTCTTAAAATTTGTAGGTGATGCCGTGATAGGATATTTTGTAGGTGAAAATAATGGACTGCTTGCCTCAGATAATGCCGTAAGCTGTGCAAAATCAATGATTTCGGTAATTCAAAAAGGAATCAATCCGATACTAAACCAATATGATTATCCAGACTTGATGGTAAAGATTGGGGTCGACTTTGGACAAAATATCATCGTAAGATATGGCGCCGATGTGAAAAACTCTCATGTCGATCTTATGGGTCCTGCAATGAACATTGCATCAAAAATTCAAAACATGGCAAAACCAAATCAGATTTTGATTGGAGATGACGTATATCTTAGGCTTCATCCAACGACACAGAAAGATTTTGTTGCAAAGGTATGGGGTAAAGATGAATGGAAATACAGATCTAGGGTTACTGGTACTATCTATGGCGTATATGAATTCAAGGGATGATCAGAATAACAATAATCAAACGGTAAACTTGTCTGGACATTCCACGTGCTCATAGTGATGTTCGGTGAATTTTTTTTGAACCACGTATATTACGATTTTATGTAGATCCTTTTCTTTGATGTCTTTTTTACATTTCAAACATGATTTTGTTATTCTGTCCATGTATGTTTTCGATCAAAATTACGAATCTATAAGGATCTCCGATCAGCTCAAATTGAGCTAAAACTCCTGAAAGTTAGCTAAAGAGTTTATCAAACGACTAAAGTAAGCCACAAATATGGCTATTATTGAACATAATTGTGGATAATTTAGCAATAAAGCACTTACAGGACCTTTACGGATTAAACCCAAATGTACCACATCTGGCATTTCAGTTTCCCCGATTGCCACCAGGATTGCCTAATTCTATGTTTAAAATCAACGAAAACCCTATGAGAAAACAGTTTTTGGGAGATGTAAATACAATTAATCAAAAATTACAGGGATTCCAACATATGTATCAACAATATGCTGCAGGCCTGTTGTCAATGAATTCCAAAATTGTCCCACCTGGGCATCCGTTATACACCAGACAAAATTCTGTTGAAACACTTCAAACTGCCAATGATAAATTGTTAAAAGAAAATTTGGAACTAAAGAAAAAATTGGAAAAAGAATCCAATTCCAAGTAACCATCACAATTTTAAAAAACACGATATGTGTCCATAGCCTTATTAATTTCTAAATGATATCCTCGTCATGGCAAAAACTCCTGCAGATAAGTGGAAAGATACCGTGACAAAATACAGAAAACAATGTCAGAGTATTCTCAAGATATCCAACAGCATACGATATGCAGGAGTAATTAACGCGTATGGTCGGACTCTGACTGGAATAATCCAGCCCAGTACCAAACCCCTTTTGAAATCGGAGCATGTAAAAAATGAGTTTTCAATAATATCCACGCTACTGTCATTGAGAAATTATAATGCTGATTCTATTGGAAAATTGGAGCATGTAATTTTACAACATCAAAAGATTACCATTCTAGTCTTACAGAAAAAAGACGTGATGTACTATGTTTCAATTAATAAAAAAGAAAAAAGCATAGAAAAGATTATTCCTCGAATTAAGAAGATAATCTAGGCTGGTGTGAATCCCTGATATCCACTGGTTTGCTGATCTTTGTCTTCAAAGCTTGGCTCAAACAATGAAATCAGATAGTCATCAGGATCCAAAATCACTGCATTTTTTCCTGCATCCTTTTCAACGATGTCACGATGTATGGTGACGCCCTTTGCCTTCAGCTCCTCAACTGCGGATTTTACATCACCCACCAGAAAACCTATCGTTATTCCATTCTCAATGGAACTGCCAATATGTTGTGCGGTCAATGATGCCGGATGTAAACTCAACAAAGCACCAGATGTTCCCAAATCAACCCATGATCTTCTCTGATTTTGAATAGGAAGACCTATGGTCTCATGGTAAAATTGCAGGGACTTGTCAATGTCTGAAACAGCTAAAATGACATTTCCCACTTTTTTGATGTTCACAACTCATATACGTTGAAGTTCTTTAAATCAGTTTTATTGATCTTCGACGAAAGATATAATTTCATTTCTACTCCTCTTACAATACGCTTCACCATACTTGAAAAAAATCCACTTCTTGTACCAGAAAATACGTTTGATATGACAAATAGTTTAAGCATGCTTGTTCAAAAATCTGTTTTTTAATAATCTGTTGAAAATATGTCTAGTTCTGTTTTTTAATGTAATCGTTTGCTTGAATGTCTAGAAATTACTCCTTTTCAAATAATTCGGGATAAACCATGATTGAGCATGTAATCTATTTTTAGTGAATGTTTTTGATGATTTGCTATTTGGGAACATTTAGCCTGCTTCATCAAATTTCTTACTTGAATTCATCTTTTTTTGTTTGTATCTTTGGAAGTTTTGATTAATTTGAAGATTTTTTGAATAAAATCAAAAAATATTGTGTCGATAACTATCAATAATTATTTTTAACCAAATTCATTTGGAATTCATCAAATCTTATCATGTTTGATGCGGTATGGCATATCAGACTATTCCCATAAAATAGTGTTTTTTATGTATGCAACTGAGTGTACTTTGAACAAAAATAATTTGATCTAAAACATAGATGGATCTTTTGTAGATCCAATTCAAAAATTGCCGGATTTGTGTCATCAATTGTATGATCATAGATAATCTAATTTGATGTCTCGCCATGACATGTTCCGCTGGTTTTTTAATATTATGGAAATCTTCCTTCATCAATTAATTCTTTGTATAATGTTGATTCTATACGATTTTGTGCTTTACCGCATTTGCTGCACATACCAGTTTCATTGGGATCGTCCTTCATTTTCTTTTCACATTCTACACATTTGTTAATGCCTCTTTTGAATCCCATATCCAATTTTTTTCTAATCTTGATAATAACTATATCTGAAATTTTAGATATTGAGGAAATTTTTAAAAGCACATTCTAATTTTTGCCTAGTTCTTGAAAATTACCCATTCATAGCTAAATCAAATTTTTACTCCCATTGTAAATTCTTTAAAAAATTATGGCAAAAAAAGAATGAATCTAAAGAAGCAGAATAATCAGTCACGGTTACTTATCAACACAGAATCAATTTTATTGAACTTCAACCATGGTTTCAGTTCTTTCAACTCCTCCAATTCTCTGTATTTGGTTAGCTATTTCTTTGATCTGAGATAGTTCTTCAACGTCTACGATTACCACTGCATCAAACTGCCCACTTGTTGGAAATGAATCTGTAACGGATGAAACTTTTTTTAGCTTAACTGCAATTAGTTTTTTTGGAGACTTTACCAAAATTATTGCCCTCACCATCCCAGGTCGACCTCCACTTCAATTAGCGTCTCAGTAGTCACGATGTCTTTAATTTTTTTAAAATCAATTACCATGCCGTTAATCTCATCAATTCCTCCCTGTAAGAGAACGCTAACATCTGCTCTTCCTGTGACGATCATCACCTGTTTAACAAACTTACGTTTTTTCCTTAGAATTTCAACTACTGCGTCTGCCTTACCTGGTTTTACTAAAATTAAACATAATGCGCGCATGGTTAGATTACGTCACCGGATCGGATAAAGATTCCTAGTCTATTGCTTCTTGTGATCGAGCCTCTTCAAGGTATGCTCGTCTTTCTTCGTTAACTTTTTCCTGATCGATCTTGACATCATCATCTACTATGACTATCCCATCACCCATTGACTCGTCAATAATTTTTCTATTTTTCGCTTTAGACTTGGTTTTGATGGTGGTTTTCTTTGCAGATATTTTCTTTGCAGATATTTTCTTTGTATTTTTCTTCACATCTTTTTTTTCAGCCATTAATATCGAAAATCTTGAGATGGGGTGGCTATTAAAGATTATGCTGAATTTATTCTTGGCATAGATCTACGTCTAGAATATTTTTAGGCCAAAATAACCGTGAGATGGAAAGGTTTTACCAAATTATCATTTATGAGATTATCCGTAACGCTGTAAATTTGCTATTTTAAATAATCATATTCTGGATACGATTTTACCTTAAATTCAGTCATCCGAAAAAATGGATGATTTGGTGAGGGTGCCGAGGGCATGATTTGAACAAGCGACAGCCCGGTCTTCAGCCGAGTGCTCTCCCAGGCTGAGCTACCTCGGCACTTAAAAAAACAAATTCAGACAAGGAATTAAAGTTTGTCTTTGATCTTACATTTCTGTCTGATTTGATTGCCTCAGTTAATCACACTTTTTTAGATTTGATTTTGATTTTCTAATGAAGTTTTTATCAATATCTTATTCATTATGTTAAATTTGGGTTTCAATAAAATCAAATTTTTACATGTTAAAATTATGCTTTTTTAACTTCATAGACTGAATACTTGTTCATAATGCCGGTAATTGGTTTTTCTCTCATCTTATTAAACTCAAAATCGTGTGAAGATTTTACAATCATGTGAAAATCATTTCCAATCACCATGCTGTTTGGACTTGCAAGTGGATTTATTTTTGAGCACATATTTACTACGGGTCCAAATATGTCTTCAACCGTAGACATGTCGGAATAACCGATCATCATCCTTCCAAAATCACTGCTCACTCTATAATTAATGAATGGGGCGCTTATTTCCTGTAACCGCTCATTAACTTCATCTCGTTTTTCAACCATGTCTAACCCGCACCATAACGCATTTCGGACATAATCTTTCTCAGAATCATCAAAATAAAACAAAAGTGTGCTTTTCATGCTTTTTACAATTTTACCGTTATGTTTCTTTACAACATCTGCCATACAGTTAAGAAATGTGGCAAAAAATACATTTAATTTTGATTCTGGAATTTGTGTGATAAGTTCTGTAGAGTTGATTATACCAACAAGACATACAATACACTCTTGTGATTTTCCAAAAAATTCTAAAACCTTGTTTTGAGTCTTTTCTTTGCATTGATGCTGTTTTGTAGGCCTGTTGAATTCTTGATTAATATAATTAGGGTTTTCAATCAAGCCATCCTAACCTCCATCACATCCTCAAAGAGAACATTGAATTACACTGGTTTTTTAAGCATACTTTTACCCCCATGCTAGCATGTTGTAATATCGACTCATCTAAAATATCCATTCCAATTTTATCTGCAATTTCCTGTGAATTGGTTAATACTGCTACGTCTTTCTCGGAATAAGAATCAAACCCAACAAAGATTGCAAGGCCATACGTTCCATCATCATGCCACACGATTTTTCTTCCA
>JAJCXK010000026.1 GCA_029263475.1 Candidatus Nitrosopumilus sp. | reverse complement strand
TTGCAGGCTTTGCTTCGGCCTTCTTTGCAGGCTTTGCTTCGGCCTTCTTTGCAGGCTTTGCTTCGGCCTTCTTTGCAGGCTTTGCTTCGGCCTTCTTTGCAGGCTTTGCTTCGGCCTTCTTTGCAGACGAATCTAGAACTTGCTTTTTCTTTTTTAAATCATCAAGATCAGCTTTAATTTTTTCCGCATCTTCAATTAAAGAATTTTTTTTCTTCACCATTAAATCACCACATTTTTCAAAATCAATTTCTTATCTTTTATTCAATATTTCATTCCTATTTAACAGTAAATGTTGCCCTTGTAGAGATATTTTTTAGTTCTTTTGAGATCATTTCTACCACAATCTCATATGATCCCGGCACATCAACAACCTTAGAAAATTTATCCCCAACAGGAAGAACAGGGTTTTCTTTTTCAAAGCATTGCTCAAAAAATCCACCCTGAGTAATTACATCATTATTCCCAGAAGAATAAATTGTAACATAAAGATCCCCGCAATTGAAAGACATATCATCAATTTTGACCTGTATTTCAACAAGTTGTGAAGCAGAATACTGTTTTGAAAGACCAACAATCTCAATTAAAGAGCCATGTGAGGATAATCCCTCAGAAGAAGACATAGGCCACAGGTTTAACTCCCTATCAGGTTTTTGAAGAATATCATTTAACACCACTGAGCCAAATAGTGCCGAAAAAACCACAGGTAATACGAATGTAACAACAATCCTCTTACTGACCATTTTATTGTAAGAACTATAATTCCCCTATATCTATTTAGCAAGAATTTAAAGATCAGGAACAATTTGACGAATGAGTTAAATCGTAGCCGACTAAATATCGCTAGATGCGACTTAGAAAATTCAGAGTTAGGGCATATCGTTGCATTCACGATTCTGGAGAAATTACAGTGGGTGATTTAGCAGCTTTTGTCGGAAGAAATGAAAGTGGGAAAACTACAATTCTTCAAGCATTAACTCTGTTGAATAGAGATGAAAAAGTTTCAGAATTAGATCTTTGTGATGAAATGAATGAAGAATTAAAAGAAGAGATGAGATTGGCAGAAGGTGAATTTGATTTTAATGAACATGAAATCAGTCTGATTAAAGAAAAATTTCCAAAATTACCAGAAATTACAAAAATTAAATTAATCAGAACAAATAGAAACTCAAAAGTTCAATATGAATTTGAAAACATCAAAATCAGCGATGAAGGTAATGAGGAAATAAGTTCATGGGAGAATTTCTCAAGACAGGTTTTGGAATTCTTAGATACAATTCCAAATCATCTCAGAATACAAATAGATACAAAAATCTTTGAAGAGAAAGTTCCAAGGAATAAAGAAATATTTGACAGCATGATGGCAGAATTTAACAATCAATTTCACCTGATAGCAATTCAGGAACCCAAAGTTATTGAAGAATGGGAAAAAATATACACAAGTCAGGAAAATCAATTTTCAAATCTTTTAAGTGGTGAAAGTGAAAAAACTGCCTTGCAGAATTTTATCTCATCACAATTACATCCAAGATTCGTATACTTTTCAGATTATAAAAAAATCTATGGAAATATCAATCTCAATGAATATCTTAGAGAAGAAAAAGGGGAGAGAGAGAATTCGATTGAATTTGTCGAAGAATTTGATAAGGCCGAAACAGTAAGAAATCTATTTTATTTGGCAGAGTTAGACATTAAGGAATTAGATGATGTGAAAGAAAGTCCTTCAAAGTGTATAAAACTTCTCAATGCAGCAAGCAACAGACTAACTAGAAAACTAAATCCAGCATGGAAAGGAGACCCAATCCATGTGGATTTGAGGTACAATCCAGGAAATATTATGAGTGTGGTGATTTCCGACGTTCACAAAGACGGAACCATTACCAATACGGGATTGTTAAACCGAAGAGCTGAAGGTTTCAAATGGACGTTTTCATTTATTGTGAATTTTGCTGCCGAAACACAAAGAGCTGAATTAAAAGAAGCAATATTACTTTTGGATGAGCCAGCGAGAAATCTTCACCCCACTCAACAAATGGGAATTTCAGATTTATTGAAGAATTTAGCTGGTTCAAATCAAGTTTTGTATGCAACACACTCACCATTTATGATATTTGATTATACTCCAGGCAACTTGCTTGTAGTTGAACTAGATAAAAGAAAACATCTCAGTAGGATTTTTTATGATTATTGGAATGCGGACGACAAAACGCTGACACCCATTCTGTACGGATTATGCAGAGGTCAAGTTGAATCCATTGTGGACAGAGAAATAGGAACAAACTCAAGACCAATAATAATTGTGGAAACCATGTCAGATGCCATGTATCTCAATGCATTTGATAAATTCTTACAAGATCCAAATATTTCAATGAATCCTCTCAATGTAATAGCAGCATACAACAAAAATTCAGTTTTGCCTTTAGCAATCTTTTACAGAAATCATGGCTATAGAACATTTGTTTTATTAGATAATTCTGAAGAATCGAGACAAACTTCAGCCCAACTAGTCTCAAATGAATTTTTATCAATTCAAACTATTTTCTTTGAGAAAGATGGGAAAAAGCTTGAATCGATTGAAGATTATATAGCTCTGGAAGATTATTTGTATCCAGTAAATCAAACTTACGAAATTAAATTAAGGTATGAAGGATTCACTAATCTTTCACCCCAAGATGTAATATCCAAAGAAGGCAAAGGGAACTTAGAGAAATTAAAGCAGATATGGCAAGAACATAGAGATGATGACTGGGAAGAATTCGACAATGAAGAAATTACCAGGTATATTTGTGAAAAAATTACTCTAGAAGAGACTAATTTCCTATCAGACAAAACAAAAGATCAATTCAGATCATTATACAGATTAATTGCTGAAAGAATTAGACAATATCAAAATATTGCAACAAAACCAGATTTAAAGAAATTTCAAAAAATAAAAGATTAAGATTAAAGAAGTTTACTCATGAAAAATACCAAACTAAGAAATAGAAAAATAACAAATAGCATTCAAGGTTTAAGTGAGAGATGAGGACTTTGAAAAATATGAATAAATCCTCAAGTAGAGGAATTTTACTTTCCATCTCATTACTGCTTTCAATTACATTATTTACAATTCCATCAAATGTGTATGGCGAAGAAGTCACAGTCAAAAGCGTATCATTAGAAGAAACCACAATATTGGAATTAACAAATGATTCAGGTGAAAACGTCAACAGTTTAAGAATTTGGTTAGGAAGTAATTTCAGTTTTGAATCTTTCAAAACTGAAAAAGGATGGATAGGTGAAAAGACACCACAAGGCGTAATTGTTTTTACATCATCAGAATCAATAGACCCTGGAGAATCGGTAAAGTTCGGAGTAAAAACCGACAAATCTAATTCAGGCATTAATTGGAAGGCAGTAAATAGTAGTAATGTGCAAATTGCCACAGGTAAATCAATTGCAGATGAATTATCATCAGTAGTTGAAAATACAGAAACAAATCAAGATTCAGAAAATACAGAAAAAGGAATATCAGATGAATCGACATTTAAAATAATTCCGGATAAACCAAATGTGGGTTCAACGATCAGAGTCACAGGAGATAACTTTGGCACGTCAGAAGAATTCAATTTTTATGTAGGCACCAAGAAAATTGGGACTTTTGAGACAGACGAAAAGGGTCATTTTATGACTACAATGAAAATTCCAAATGAGCAAAAAGCAGAGAGAACAGATTTTAAAATAAAAGATAAAGATGGAGAAGAAAGAAAAATCAGTCTCAGAATAGGAATTAGCGATAATCAAATTCCGACGTCACAAAACATACCACTTACAATCAAGGGAATTCCAGAAATTATGCACAGAGGAGACTTTCTAGAAATATCTGGAACAGCACCAGCAGGAAGTGCAATCACATCAACCGTTAAGAACGAGGAAGGAGAAATCTTTGGTACCAGAACCGCAGAAGTAGACAGGGTTGGGAATTGGGAATTAGCCGAGCCGATAATCGTTCCATCGGATATGGCTTTTGGAAAATATACTGCAACAATTACAGACGGTAGAAATGAAATTACAAAGGTATGGACAGTTGAATCAGACAAAAAAATTATCATAACTCCAACAAGTATAAAATTTGAACCGGGAGAAACAATGGAATTTAGCGGTACAGCTTTACCCAATAAGCTTATAGAAATCATACTAAAAGATCCTCTCGGCAAAGAAGTTGTTTCAGACATAATACAAGTAGACAATTCAGGCAGCATAAAATTTGAGTTTCCAACTTCACAAAATACACCAGAAGGAACATACACCCTAATTTCCACTCAAGATAAAAATAAAGAATTTAGTTATGCTGGACTTGGACAAAGACCAATAATTCCAGTCAATATAGAATTTGACAAACTTAGCTACAAAATAGGAGATACCGCAGTAATCACAATAGCAGGAAAAGCGTCAGAGATCATCAGTCTATTGATTATAGATCCGTCGGACAAACCCATAGGAGATTCTGTTTCAATTACATTGCAACCAGATGGACGCGCAGTACATTCAGTAAGTCTAAAAGGATTTTCATCTGGAGTGTATAATGCAGTAATCAGCAAAGGCAGTACTCAAAGTTCAGAAGTTTTCACAGTAGGACTCCAAACGGGTTCAGGAGTAGTTAAAATCAACACCACAAAATCAGACTATCGCCCAGGAGATTCAATATTAATTTTAGGAAATACAGCACCAAATGTTCTTCTTACAATTGCCATGATTGATCCAGAAGGCAATGAAATCAAAAGCAAAGAAACATTTTCAAATAAAGACGGGAAAATATCCGAGAACACATTTAGAATACCAACAGAGGCAATGGGAGGAATATGGAAAATTAATGCCAAAAGCGGTTCAAACTTTGACAGTATAGAAATCGAAGTACATGCAACCAACCAAGAAGGCATGATAGTTCAAGTAGATGCCGGAATAGATATTCCAGGATATGGAAAAACAATAAACATACATGTCTTGGGAGCACAACAATCAGTTGGAATTGAAATTGTTGCGATAGATGGTGAAATAATAGAAGAGCTCTCATTTCCAGCATCAAACGAAGGTGAGATTAACCAGCCATGGGTAATTCCCAAAGATACAGAACCCGGAACATATACGATAAAAGTTTCAGATGCTTTCAATAGTGCAGAAACTGATTTTGAAATTGAATAATATCAAACAATTTTATTTCAGAAAATCAGCCAACTATCATGAATTTAAAAGATAAAATTGCGGAATATCCAGACTTTCCAAAAAAAGGCATCTTGTTTAGAGACTTTAGTCCAATTTTAAAAGATCCCTCAGCCCTATCATTTATTGCAGATGAATTTTTAAAACATTTTCATCCAAATGACATTGATGTTTTTGCCGGAATTGAATCAAGAGGTTTCTTTTTGGCCTCAATTTTGGCCTCAAGGTACAACAAAGGCATGATAATGATTAGAAAATCTGGAAAACTACCTGGAAAAACTTCAAAATTGGCATATACAGTTGAATATGGAAAAGATACAATAGAAATCCAAAAAGACATCATAAAAGAAGGAGAAAAAGTACTGATTTGTGATGATTTACTTGCAACAGGAGGCACCGCAGAAGCATCTGCAAAATTGGTGGAAAAAATTGGCGGAAAAATTTCAGGATTCGCCTTTGTGATAGAATTGACAGATCTTGACGGGATCAAGGGGATTAACAAGTACAATTGTAAATCATTGGTGAAGTATTGATGGAAGAAACTGCAGAAATAGGGATTTTTGGAGGTACAGGAATTTACGATTCAGGACTACTTGAAAACCCACGAGAAATAGACATTGATACACCATATGGAAAACCATCCGACAAGATAACACTCGGAATATTCAACGGAAGAAAGATTGCATTTCTCCCCAGACATGGAAAAAAACACACCATTCTCCCTCACATGATTAATTTTAAAGCAAATATTTGGGCATTCAAAGAATTAGGCATTACCAGAATTATTGCACCTTCAGCCGTTGGAAGTTTGAAAGAAGAATTAGAACCAGGACATTTTGCATTACCAACACAATTTTTAGATTTTACAAAATCTAGAGAGGGTTCGTTTTCAGAAGAAGACAAAGTTATTCATATTTCAGTAGCAGATCCTTTCTGTCCAGAACTACAATCATCCATACTTCAAGTTACCGAAAAACAGGATTTAAAAACGCACAAAGATTGCACTTATGTCTGCATTGAAGGTCCACGATTTTCAACAAAAGCAGAATCTAAATTCTATAGGACTACAGGGGCCGACATTATTGGAATGACACTAGTTCCTGAATGTCAACTAGCAAGAGAGGCACAGATGTGTTATGCCTCGATTTCAACAATTACAGACTATGACGTATGGGCTGAAAAACCTGTCACAGCCAAAGAGGTGATTAAGACACTCTCAAAAAATGTCGAACAGACAAAAAAAATACTTTCAGAACTAATAGATAAAATTCCTAAAGACAGGAATTGTTCATGTGAAAAAGCTCTAGCAGATGCAGAATTCTAGTCATCTACAAAGGATTCTTTTTTGAGTCCTTCTGGAAGAGTTAAATCGCCTTGAAGTAGATTTCTCTGAAGTAAATCAATCACCTCATCTATATCGTATCCTAATTTTTCAAGTTCCTTTTCTGTTATTTGAGAAAGTTTTGCGCCAACATTCTGCCCACCAATCCTTCCAAATGCAATAGCGGTGAATCTAAATTGATTCTCATCAATCACAAAATTACCGGTAATCTTTGCAGCCATCTGACTTCCATGAATGTTATTAATGTGAACTTTAAGATCCATTTCAGAGATTAAATTTCTACTGCTTTGTTAACATTGTCATCAATTAGAAAACTCCAATGTTTTTCATCTTCAATTTTAAAATCACGAGTTTTTAGAGGAATTATTTGCTCATCCAAACATTCATGTTTTATTTCCCCATTTTCTTTTATTTTTATTAATTTCCATTTGTATTTTCCTTGCTGTAGTTTACATACGGTTACTGCCCATTTTGCATCAGCATCTATTTTTGGCATTCCTACAGTATCAGCAATTTCCTCAATTCCAAGTTGCTTTTCTTCACAAAATCTTTTCTTGCAAACCCCACAGCGCCACACATCAACGGAGCCTATTGTTCGCTCACCTATATTGATATTCACCACACCAAAATAGACAGGCTGATGTTTACAAGTTTCAGTGTCAACAGTCAACGTTGTTGATAAATCTTTAGCATTATTTAGTTCTTGCATCATCATATGACTTTTCCAGAATTACACCAATATTGTCAACTGCTTTGTTTCGTTTGAATACAATATTTTCTCGTTCACACATCTTTCTGTACATATTCACTGCAGTAAACCTGGGATGCATTGCCTCGAATTCAGTTTCTGAAATATCAATAAAAGCACCAAAAGTCATCAGATCTTTAGTGGATTTTTTAGATTCGTCAAGCGATATTTTTAATTTTTTAGCGATTGTCTCAGGAGTCATTTTACCATTACATGTAACCAACAAAAACACTTTGGCTTGAATAGAATCTAATCGAATTTCAGAAATTAGATCATTTTCAATTTTTGAGAAAGACATTACTTTTAAAATGACAACATAGACATAAAACATATTCCATAAGGTCACTTTTTCACAAGCAATTTTTTAGAAATATTCAAAGAGAAGCCCATCGCGATAAAATGAACTATTGCACCCATAATTATTGCATAAAGTAAATTATCCAAAATAGTCCAAACAATTACAAGCGACAATAGAGATGGAACAGTAATAATGATTGCCATTATTGTTCCCCTATACGTAATTTCCCGTATTGATAGTCTAGACTGTGTACTATCCGTCAACACCCAGAATTTTAAAAATGGTAATAAAAACCAAATATGCCAACTTTATATTTGGTAGGCTGAGATTTTAATTGTTTGTCAAGCTACAAGGGAACATATTCAAATAATCAATCAGTGAATTTTGTAATACCTATCATTGTGATCTTATTTTTAGGAATTATCTACATTATGTCACAAAGAGCAGATTCTGGTTTTGTGAGTTTCATATTAATCGGTGCAGCAGCGATTACAATGGTTTACTGGGTCAAAGTTCTAAAGAAAATGACAAATGAGCAAAAACAATCATACACACAAGGCAGAGAACCGGAAACAAAGAATTGGATATATGATCTTATCAAAGATAAAGATGAGTTTGTTTTTGTTGCCGAAGTTCCGGGACCTGAAGACAAAATTGCGGTTAGATTGGTTGATGGAATTCTGTACATCCGTGGAACATCAGGATTTTCTAAAGAAATTCCCATCGAAGGAGCAAATACAATGCAAATATTTGATTTTAAGTATAGAAACGGCGTTTTAACTCTCAGAATTAAATAACTAGAGACTTTTTGCCAATTCTAATTTTTGTGGCAAGTACTTATCAGTAATGTTTGTCAGACCATATTTTGAGAAAGCCTCCAATTCAGCTTTTCTTTTCAATCTCAAAAATACATCAAGTTCTTTTTTCCAAACCCCATCTTGATATCTAGGATCCTTTTGGAGATCGTAACATCTCTTGATATCAGATTCAGTCATGGGAATAGTAGGCAACTTGTATTTTTCAATATCAGTAGCCCAAACTCCAACCCATTTTGCATCAGGTACAGTTAATTCTCTGAGATGTGCAGCGTTTGCAGAACCAGATTTTATCACCATAGCAATATGTTCCCCATACACATCACCATCAGTAAGAACAATTACAGGTAATTTCATTTCATCATGAAGTCTTTTTAATAAAGTTCTAGTAGAACGTGGTGCTTGTCCACCAGTGTTAATAATTATAGATTTAAATTTTTTATCAACTTGCTCTTCAACAAATCGTGTAAAAAGTCCACCTTTTTCAATTGCAATAACAATTTCTGCACTTGTATCAACTAATTCTGCAGTAGTTAAACTTGGACCTATGGAATATCCATCAGGATGATTGGATAAATTCATGGTTTTTCCCTCATAGCCGGGAATGGTATACTCAATATTCAAATCTCCAAAAATAGAGCTTCTCTCTTCTGGAAATATATGAAAATCCTCTCTAGGTTTAGAAGTTACAGCTTCTAAATCTACAATGATATTATCAGATTCAGATTGATCTTCGAATTCAATGGCGAATGCTTGTGAGGAATAATATACATCTCTCAGAGTAGATGATTTTTTTTCATGAGTTAATCTATTTGCAAAAAATGCCAACCACATTAACTGTGTGAAAGATCTAAGCTGTGCAGAATTTCTCGAACTCCTTAAAGCAGCGTTATTTCCAAGAATATACTGTCTTAATTTTTTATCATAAACGATATTACCTACAGATCTACTAGGAATAGAAAATTTTGGAAACTGCCCATTGTCTAAATCATCATATATTTTTGCACCATGGCTCTTAAGCATCTCGAGAATATTCTTTTGCTTTTCATCAGCTTTTTTCTTTCGTTCTTTAATCCTATTTTTCTCTTTATCGTTATTTGTTTTCAATCTTATCTTCCTCCTTCTCTACGTTCACAGATTCAACCGCATTTTCTTCTAATATTTTCTTGTAATTTGGTTCTTTTTTCTTGCCAGCAAGTTCTGTACAAAACTCCGCAATCAAAGGCAGGTATTTTGCATAAAGGTTAGCTCTCTTTTTTGCCATGTCAGCTTGACCTCTTTTTGACATATACGCAGCCAGTTTTCTTGATAAAAACTGCAACCCCAATCTCAATTCTCGTTCAATTTCAGGTCTATCTGCAACATTTTCTTTCCCCGCGGTTTTGTATGGGATTCGGGTAGAACAGATATGAGATACAATAATGAATGGAGGTTCTCCTTTTATCTTATACCGGCCCCAATCAGTATCATGTGAAACTTTGATGACAACATCACTACCCTCATCATAAAGTAGTGGAATTCTATTTGCATACCTATAGACATGAGGTCCACCAGATTTGATGTCACCACCATAAGCAATACCCATTTCTATAATGAAAGGAAATCCAGAATATGCAGATGCTGGACGTTGAATAACTGCAGTGAAATCAGGATTGAAAAATTTCTTGATTCCTTTCTCCAAAGGTTCCTCACCTAATGGAGCAAGGCAACTAGAATCAGGAGCCATAAAATCATCAAATTTTTGAAGTGAATCACTTAGATTCACCAATTCCTGATTTGTCAAAGCACCCATTCTTTTTTCAGGTTTAAATCCTGCAAATTTTGCAAATTTTATCGCAGTAGTTGGACCAATACGTTGAAATCTTTTCGTCAAAAATGTGGTAAGGGGCTCACCCTGAACAGTATTAGTCAATTGTTTGTAATATTGACTTTCAGGATCCATATCTATTGACTTTGATTGTGAATCACCAAAATCCCAATAAAATAATTTTTTGTTAGGCATATCAATGTCTTCAATTCGAATTTTGTTTAGTTTTTCAAAATCCATTTTTAGAAATGACATTAAAGAGATCACCACACGAACCTGTCGTGGGAGATTTTTCCATTTTTTCTTCGCTTTCTCCATAATTGAGGTATAGCTTAATTTTTTAACAGACAATCCCAGATCTTTTCTAACTTTTTCAATCATCACATCATCAATGATGGGAATTTCAAATTGGGATTCAACTATCATCCTACGTATTCTTTCCACATCAATACCGTGAGGATGCGGTCGAATTATTGTAGGAGGAGGAGGAATTTCTTTTACAAATCTAGGATGGCTAAATTTTTGTCCTTTTGGATCATCAAAAGTTATTGACGCATATGGAGTAATTAAAGAAGTTTCATAAACATAATCTCGTATCTTGTTTCCAGCTTTTGAATAATCACCTTCTAAACAAATACTGACAGATAGTCCTTTTTTTGAAATTTCTTTATTAGTATGTTTTACAATCACAGGTTTATTTTTTTGAATGTCAAGCAGCAGTTCAAATACATCTTGAGTTTTTCCATCGACAGAACTTTTTACTGTAACAGGCTTGTTTGTTGTAATTTGTCCATACAAAATCGCCATGGTAGCGCCAAGTCCAAACATACCTCTAGCCTGTTTTAGTCCAAATTTAGAACCGTAAAGAACCGTTCCAAAGGCAAGTGGAATATGTTCGGCATCTATGCCAGGACCATTATCTTTGACAGTCAAAATATAGGGCTTAGGATCGGATTTTTCAGGATCAACTGCTTTGATTGTGAGATGAACGTCTGGAAGAATTCCTTTTTGATCGCATGCATCCAGCGCATTTTCAACAAATTCTCTTACAGCTGTATACAAAGATCGCGTGGGATTACTAAATCCAGCTAAATCACGATTACTATAAAAAAATTCACTAGGAGAAATCTGATTGAATTTTTCTTTAATAGAAGACATCTTGATCTTCCCATAATTGCATTTTTTCTTGCTTTGTTCGCCTATTTGCCGCTTCCAATTTATCATAAACCGCACCATGCATACTTCCACTAGATATAGAAGAGATAGCATCAACCACTAAACGTAATTTACTAGAATCACCAATGATCGAAACTGTTTTGCCATAAACTGAGATATTAGTGCCACTAAGATTTTCCATATTTCGTCTAGCTCTACCACTTTCTCCAATAATTCTCCCTTTTATCCTTTCAACATTAGCACTGGACTTTCCAGCAAATTCTCTCAAATCAATAACATGTAATGTGTTTTCACCATCTAACAAAGTCATTGCAGTTTCTGGTGAAAATCCTCTGCCAATAGCCGTGACAATCTCTACAGCTTTAAATGGTTGAATTTTTTCAACATCGCCTTGAGACGTTATAAAAATCTCCCCTGTATCGCCATCAATTTGTAAAGAAACATGACATACAATTTCAATTTTGGATTTTACAACACCTGATTTACCAATCAAAACAGCAATTCGATCATTTGGAATACGGATTGATTTTTCAAAGATCATTTACAATTTCCTCAAATATGTTATCTGTATCTGCACAAAGAATTCCTCGTTTACTGAAGAATCTCGTAATGTTATTAATATCTCTTTTAAGAAAATTTTGAGAATTAGGATGTCTGAGATCAACGCCAGAACCCAAATCAAAAACCATCAACCCATTTTCAGTCTTAAAAATATTATATTCTGAAAAATCACCATGTACAAGATTTACTTTCTGGTACAGATCTCTGATGATTGAAATTGCTTGATCATAATCATGTTCATCAACTTCTGAAGTTAGCAAAGAATTGCAAGGAGTGCCATTATTTCCAATAAATTTCATAGCCAGAACGTTATTTGTGACATGTAACGGTTCGGGTACAGGTATACCAGCATCATAACATTGAGACAAATTACGATATTCCTTTTTTGCCCACAGATAAACCATGTTCTTTGTACCTTTTTTAAGATGAGAAAATCTTGGATCTCCTGTTATGTACGGCTCACGTTTTTTAAAATTTGAAGTGCTCACCAGATAAATTTTCAATGCAACATCAGCATCATTTTCATCAACACCCCAAAAAAGAACGGATTCCTTTCCAGCACTAACAGACCCATTGACATATTCAATAATATGATCCGTGATCATTTTGTAAAGAGTCATGACAGTAGGTTTATCTAAAACTTCATTGACGACTTTTCCTTTTTTGAAACCATCTTCCAAATGTTTTTGTTTTCGTTTTCGTTTTGAATTTAATTTATTATCTATTTTGGATTCTAATTTTTTGCTAATTACATCAGTCATCGAATTAACATACATCCACTAGATAAAAGGGATTACTTCAAAAATTAGAAAAACGTGTAAAGTAAAAATCAAATTAAACGATTCTAGGTATTAAAAACAATTAGAAAAGGAACATCAGAAATTACTTTAACACCGTTTTCAGAACCAATTCCAAGATCCACTGCTAGAGAAATAGTATCTTTTCCAACCATATTAATGATTGAAGAATTTTTCAATAAAGTTTTAGCCTCATCAATCTCAACAATTTTTTTGCCATAATACGCCTCACTGATATGTATAGTCAACGCATCTTGCACAATTTTCTCCCCTATTAGATCGACATCACAAATATTGAGCATGACATTTTTTTGATATTCAGAAACTCGTACTGAAAATTTCATTATGCATATTTGCCTTTTAACGTGGATTTTGCACCACATGCTTCACAAATTAAAAAGGATATTCTATTTTCTTTAAGAATTTTAGTATCAGGACTTTTACACGTAGGACATTCAAGATAGTCTTTTACATAAATCTGAAATAATCTTGTAAAATCATCAGGAGCTCTACGTCCCACAAACATTGCCTTATCACCTAGTCTCTCTGCAGGAACCGCAAATTCTTTTGAGAGATATTGGAGAACTTTATCAGGATCTCTTCGAAGAATTTTTGGAAACTCGGAAAAATTACGTAAGAATGTCTTTTGCCCTTCCCACATTACATCCACAACAGGCAGTTCAAACCTAGTTTGAGATTCTTTATCAGCAGCACCTAGTTTATCCTGAATTCGTTGTAGCAGATGTTCATATTCTGTTTTAGTCACTAAAAAAACGTGGAAGGTGGACCCTATATGGGTTTTGAAAAAGAGGAATCGTGTGAACTTTTGAATGGCCTACTCTTTTGGCATTGCACCAATTCGGAATACGTTAGTTCCACAAGTAGGACATGTGCCTTTTACGGCAGGGCGTCCATTCTTCAATGTTACTTCTTTGGGATCTTTAACATCCCTTTTTGCTCTGCATTTTACGCAATATGCTTGAACCATTATGAAATTTGTCTAACTTGGGAGTATTTAGGAAGAGGCTGTAAAAAATAATTCACTACAGACTAGATAGAGGTAAATTTTATTGATGAATTAAAAAAGGAAATTTCAAAAAATACAAGTGTTTTTAAAGAAATCCCAGTTAATTATAAAATAAAAACATTTTTTTTAAAATTTGTTTAATAAATGATGATTTTGTTAAATATTATGAATTATAAACTCGTTGAT
Organism: Candidatus Nitrosopumilus sp.; assembly: GCA_029263475.1. Taxonomy (GTDB): domain Archaea; phylum Thermoproteota; class Nitrososphaeria; order Nitrososphaerales; family Nitrosopumilaceae; genus Nitrosopumilus. The sequence goes on along the minus strand of JAJCXK010000026.1, from coordinate 57,681 downwards.
ACTAAAACTGTCAAATGGCTTCAAAAAAAGGAATCATAGTAACTATAATAATTTTGGCCGCAATTACAAGTGCAAGTTTTTTGTTGTGGATGATTCCACAAGATTATGAAGCCACATTTGTCGTATCTGATTACGAGGGATATCTAAACGGAGTTCAAAACATACATGAAATTTTAGAGGGTTCAATCAATATAGAATTTCAAAATCTTCGTGCTGGAAAAATTACTCCCGATAGATATATCGCAATTACCGAAGTAACATCATCACAGGTAACTACACAGATTAGTGAGTTTGTAACATCAAAGCCACCAGAGAAATGGCAAGCCAGCTACATCAATTACATGGATGCCATGAAGAAATTCAATTCATACATTTTAGAAACCAAGGTCATGGCAAATTTAATTGAAAAAGGAAGTTCTGAAGATGAAATAGATGAAATTTCAGAAAAAATTGAACTGATAAAGGCCGAATATACAGAATTAATTGAAATTTCACAACAATCAAGACCAAACTGATAAAAACTGAATTTTACTAACCAACAAAATTGGAAATTGTTAAAAACTAATTCTGCAATAAAAAACAGTGTCCCAACGAACAGGTAAAGTTGAAAAAGATGTCAATGCATCCACAGCCAACAAGTTGCTGGTGATTTGTATTGACAGAGATGACGATGTAGGTGAAAAAGCTGGAATTGTTACACCGGTTATAGGCAGGGATGCATGTATTGAGGCAGCACAGAGATTAGCATTAGAAGATCCCGAAGATGCAGATTCAAATTCTATTTTTGCGGCAATTAAAACATATGAAGACTTGATAAGTAAAGGATACCAAGTAGAAGTAATCACGGTTGCAGGAGTCAAAAATAGAGGAGTTCAGGCTGATGAAAAAATTCTTTCTGAAACTAGAAAAGTTTTGGAGAAATTCTCTGCAAATGGAGCAGTCATAGTTTCCGACGGTGAAGATGATGAGAGCGTCATTCCAGTAATTCAAAATGTCCTACCAGTAGTTTCAGTTCAACGTGTGGTAATGAAAGTAAGTAGAAGTGTAGAATATTCTTACGCAGTTTTTGGAAAATATCTAAAAATGCTTGCTTATGATTCAAAATATTCAAAGTTCTTTTTAGGTGTTCCAGGAATCCTTTTGTTAATTGGCGGAGTTGCCACGGTATTCGGTTATACGGCAGAAATATTTGCAGTTCTTGTAAGCATTTTGGGAGGGGCATTCCTGATTAGAGCATTTGACATAGACAGAGTCTGGTCAAACTGGTCAAAACCAACTCCAATGGGTTTCATCAGAATGTTTACAATGGCAGCAGGGATATTACTAATACTTTCATCCGTACCAGCAGGAATCAGTTCTTTAGATCCGGGATTAATTAAATCGGACATGCAACTAATTACTATAATATCAGACAAAGTGATAGTTGGGCAATTTGTTGCAGGCTCATTGCCAATTCTGTGGATTGGGATGGGATCAATATTTGTCGGGACATTACTCAGTAATTGGATAGGCGAAATTCCAAGACAAATAAGCGACATCTTAAGAATAATAGTCTTAGCAGCACTGTATCCAACGATTATTCAATTTACAAATATTATGATACATGACGAGCCATCACTAACTTTGATTCCACCGTTATTAGGAGGACTAGCAGCAACATTAGTTTCGGCCACAATACTCTTCAAGAAATACAGGAAGCATAAAGATCAAGAAATGATTTCAGACTAAATCCAATGTTTCCAGATTACTAATGTGATTACTGAAAAACACTGATATCTTTAATGATATATGAATCATCAAATGGTGAACAGTCATTAGTAAGATAATAGATGTGATGTGTCAAATATCTGGACTCTACAAAATATATGGAAAAAGACTAGAACATGAAATTCAAAATGGAGACATTCCAAACCATGTGGCATTAATTTTAGATGGAAACCGTAGGTGGGCAAAAAGGCAGTTAACAATGCCAAAAAAAGGACATTTGAAAGGAGCGGATGCAGTAGAAAATCTTCTTGACTGGTGTGAAGAATTTGACATTAAAATCATCACTTTATACGCACTTTCGGCAGAAAATTTAGATAGGAATGATGCAGAATTGGAGGATCTTTTCGAGTTAATCCGCATCAGACTAGAGAAATTATTCAACGATCCTAGAATACATAGAAATAAAATGAGAGTCAAAGCCATCGGAAGAATTGAATTGCTTCCTGAATCTATCAAAAATATTTTAAAACAATTAGATGACGTAACAAAAAATTATGATAAGCACTTCCTGAATATAGCATTAGCATATGGGGGACAAAATGAACTAGTAGATGCGATAAAAAAAATAGGTGTAAAAATAAAAGACGGCACACTCAACATAGAAGACATCAACAAAGGAGAAATCGAATCCAATCTATACACATCACATTTACCACAATCATCCCCAGACATGATTCTGAGAACTTCGGGAGAAAAAAGATTGAGCGGGTTTCTTATGTGGCAAAGTGCATATAGCGAATTAGTTTTTATGGATATTTTTTGGCCCGAGTTTAGAAAAATAGATTTAATGAGGGCAATTAGAACATATCAAGAGAGGAAAAGAAGAATAGGGAAATGATCGAAGAAACATCAGCAGGAATCATATTATTCAGAAAAGAAGAATCAAAAAATTTGTTTTTACTTTTACATTACCCGTCTGGGCATTGGGATTTTGTGAAGGGGAAAATGGAAAGAGGGGAATCAATTCGTGAGACGGCAATCAGAGAAACAAAAGAAGAAACGGGCATCAGAGACATTTCATTTTTAGAAAGTTTTGAAGAATGGATAGAATACAGTTTTCAACATCAAGGTGAATTGGTTAACAAAAAAGTGGTATTTTTCTTGGCTGAAACAAAAACTAAAGATATCACTATTTCACATGAGCATCAAGGTTACACATGGATGGATTACAATACATCAATGAAAAAAACAACATTCGATAATGCAAAAACAGTTTTGACAAAAGCACAGAAACTACTTTCCAAAACTCTCTAGCTGCAATGCTTGCGCCATAGCAACCGGATTTTTTGAATTTAAAATTGTCCTACCAACAATCAGATAATCAGTTCCGGATGAAATTACTTCAGTGGCATTACCACCTTGAGTGCCGACACCAGGAGAAAATATACTTAAATTTTTTTTTGCAGTTTGAGAACAATATTGGATAATTTTTGGAAATGTAGCTCCCACCACAATTCCATCAACATTGGCAGCAAGAGCCCAATCCAAAAATAGATGATATAGCCGTTGCTTTTTTTTCATTCTTAATTCCAGATCATATGACAATTTAGCCTCAGGTGCACTCATGTGACACAAAGTGATAACACCTTTTTCATTCTTATGAGCATTTTTCACTAAACTTTTCAAATTATCAAGACCCATTATCGGATTTGCAATTACTGCATCAAATCCCAAATTCCACAAATTTTCTAAGGTTATTTTATTTGTATTTCCGATATCATTAAGCTTGATATCAGCAATTGATTGTAATCCATATCTATGAGCAGTTTTGTTTATTTTGAGAATTTCTTTTCCACTCAAAGGAAGAAGCAAATGAAAATTAAGTTTAATGCCGCACAGATAGGGGTGTAGTTGTCTAATGTTTTGAATCGTTTTTGTTTCCAAATTTTTAACGGAAAGATCATAATCATTGGCAAGAATGACTTTACCATTAATCTTTGAGATCTTTTTGAGTCTAGTTTTGAAGGTGGTCATAATCAACAAGGGGATGAGTATCTTTAAGCTTTATTATTTTGATATAAGAATACCCATGTTTTGAAGGATTTTCCACAAATGTAGGCTGAGATCCATTTGTAGTAGAAAATTTCAAGAAAGGCATTTGTGGATCAAGGTCTAAAACAACATGGCAAAAATAGGATATTCCTTCATCATTAAAATTCATAAAAACTCCAATTAACCACTTGTCATCATGTGGAAATAAAAATAAAGGAAATGGAATTTCCTCAAACCCCCAAGTGAGCTTTGCCAAACTCGACATATCTTCTAACTCAATTGGTTGATACCTATCCAGAGTCCCATTCCCAGGTTGTAAAGTTTTAGGCAGAGATTTTATTCGAACAATAGGAGAATAAAGTTTGCTTGCATCAGAAGTAGTATTGACAATTTCAGATTGCTCCTTACCCCCATTTAGCCCATAGCAAAGATAGTGTCCGTGATTTTCTAAATGGGTATAGTACACAATTGGTTTTTCTTTTAAAACATCCATTTGTACAGATAAAATTTTTTTGCCATTATAGTCATGTAAAAAAGAAACACGAGGTGCTCGCTCTAGTGCGCACACAAGCCTAGTGAACTCCAAAATTGAATTTACTTGGATGTAGCGTGGTAATTTATCAGCAGGTTGTGACTTGTCCACACAAATTTACTATTAATTATCAAATTAAACTTATCCAAAAATTAGGAGCCTAGTTTCGTCTATCTATAACGTCATGGACTTCAGGACCAGTTCCAATAATGGTAACTGGTGTATTTAATTCGGTTTCAATATTTTTAATGAATACTTTTGCACCATCAGATAATTCGTCAAATGAAGTTTTTCCAGCGCAATCGGTAAAGAGTACATCTAGCTTCGTGATAGAAATTTGTGTTGCACCGTTAAGCATAATTGCACGCCTAGCTAAATCAAAATCAAATTCTGCAGCACGTCTTTGACGACCAGTAACAGTGCCAAATTCAGACCAACCTTTTTTTTCTGCATCCCCAACAGAAAGTTCTTTGTCAAGAGGTCCAGTTCCGACACGTGTGACATACGATTTGAAAACTACGATTACTTCATCAATTTTAGTAGGTCCAACTCCAACATCTGCACAAATTCCAGATGCAGTCACATCCTTAGATGTTACAAATGGATATGTTCCATGCCACAAAGATAGAAAAGTTCCTTGCGTGCCTTCTATTAATACAGGCTCATTTGCAGAAATTGCCGAATTAACCTCTAAAGGAACATCCACTATAAGCGGAGATAAAGAAGCAAAGTCTTTTGCAAGATTCAAGATCCTCATTGCCCTATCAGCATTTGCAGGACCAGTACCAGAACCGGTGCTTCCAATTTTCTCTTTTAAATCACCCTTAGAATCCCTAACTAGATGGGTTTCCTCAATTACTCCACAATGTTTATCAATAAATGCACGTCCCGTAACATCAAAATCCTGAATTTCTTTGTTTAGTACATCTGGATTAACTACAACACCGGGTCCAATCATAACTTTGGCGTTCTTATTCAAGAACCCACTTGGAAGCATCCTTACTTTGTAGACTTTATCACCATCTCTAATTGTATGTCCAGCATTCGGGCCAGCACCACCACGAACTATAATTTTAGGATTGTCTTTGATTGCCAAATATGAAATAATTTTTCCCTTTCCCTCATCGCCAAAAAATCCGCCAACAACTACAGTGGATGTCATACAATTAACTTCCATTTCGTTTATTTAAGCTAAAGTGCTCTCGCATGATTTTATATTCAACAATGAGCAGGTTTTTGTTAATGGCAGGAGAAAATTTTGCGGGCAACATCATAGTCAACTTAGCGAATTTACCAGATTTTTTGAGAAATCCAATTTTAAAAAAAAGAATGATTGAATTTTTTACGTTGGGAGAATCCGAAAGAACTGAAGTCATCAACAATGCATTAGAGGCGGGCCCTACAATTCCATTTCCTAACTTTTCAAAACTATTCAAAACATGGCTAAAAATTCTAACTACGCTGTCTGAAGAGCAAAGAGAAGGAATTTTTTCTGCATATATTACGGAAGTTGCACGTTCACCCCAAAAATTAATCACATTCAATTTAGATGGTATTCTAGAAATATTTTTGACATTGGAAGATAGTGAGAAACAGATAATCGCCAATACGGTCAAAAAAATCATAATCAATCTAGACGAAAATTCAAAGAGAAGAATGTTGTTAGTGGTGCCAGATAACGCTAAAAAACACTTAAAATTCTAGATGCCTGTAGGCTCATCAGGTTTACGATTATCCTCGTTGGAATAATCTATCACCTCACCTTCAGGTGACAACACACCCACAAAGATTTTCTCATGTTTTTTTAATAATTTTCTGTGATCAAGCATCGACATGTCAAGTTTCATTTCATTCATTACCATTATTTGGTATTCTTTCCATTCTGCCCAACATTTGTTACAAGTAGGGTACTTTTCAGCAACAACTCCAAGTTGTTCACCATCAGGAATTGAATTTTTACATTTTGTACAATTACGACTCATAGATCATCTCAATAATGAACTCCTTTTATCTTTTTTTGAGTATAAAACAAGATCCGATTAATAATGTAAAGCCTCACATGTTGACATACAATAAAAGTCATTTTTTATCATTTGATGAACACGTAAATGCCAATCCAGACAAAGAAGCGTTTCAAATACTGTGAACAGACATCACATACATACATGGCCAATCGAATTCTTATTTTCCAATAGTGTAAAAATAATTAAAATTTTAGATTTAAATTTTAATAATAGATATAGATGAAGTCAATATTGGATTTTGATAAATTATATGCAAATGTTATGGAAATAGATTCAACTATTCGTTATGCCGTAATTCAAAGTGACACTGGTGAAAAAATCTGTGGAGGATTCAAAGAAAATATCATTCCAATTCTCAACAATGATGAACTTAAAATGATGCATTATTATGCAAGCCAAAGATGGCATACTAGGAAAAATATTGAACATAAACTAGGCAATACCAAATACGCCATGGCAGAGTATGAAAAACTAAAACGAATTACATTTCCAATAAATGAAAAACACATGCTATTACTTACAATGGAAATCAATGCAGATCATACAAGCATTATCAAAAAAGTACTCAGTTTAATACATAATTTTAGAGATTAGTATGAATCCAATTTTTCAAATGTAAAGTAATAATAGTTATGATTGGCATTGCTAGGCATGAAGATCAAATGTCCAAAATGTAAAGAAAATGCGGAATTAACAATGGATTATTCTCTGGTAAAATGTAGCTCCTGTGATCTAGACATGAGTTATGGAGAATATGTAAAATTTATAGCTCATAACGAATCAAAGTATTCAGACATCCTAGGAGACTATACTGGAAGTACAGAAGGCCATACTTCAGGTTCACTTGACGAATGGGATTAACAACGTATGAAGTCATTCACCAGATTAAAATAATTAGATTGACTCATTGCTAAACATCATTGGAATTTTTATTTGAAAATATTCTTAATTTGGTAGGATTTTTGGTTGGACTTTCCATAGGAATGATATCATTTATTGGGTTTAGAAATACAGGAAGTCCAACATTATTCAGATTAACAATCGCGTTTATTTCAATTAGTTTGGGATTTTTTGTCATTTGGACAGGCTATATGATAGAGGATTTTGTCACAAAATCAGGAAGTATAGAAAAATGGATTCAGACAGTTGGAATTGTTATTCAAACAATAGGATATTTTTTCATTGCATTCTCACATAGCATTAAATCATTTTTTCCAAAATCCAGCTATTTTAGATCAGTTGGAATATTCCCATTGTTTCTAGTTTCATCTGTTCAAATAGAACATGTTTTTAGATCAATTTCATTCATTTTACTAGCATATGGCGCAATTGAAACAATGCTATCATATTTTGAAAATCGAAACAAAGGAACCATTTGGGTTTCTGCAGGTTTAGGACTTCTAGCATTAGGGGAATTTTTAGGATGGTATTCATTCGTTTTTCCAGAATCAATCATGTATCCAATATCAATGATAATAAAAATAGGAGGATTACTATCGTTATTTGTTCCAGTAAGTAAAGTGCCATTACGAAAAATAAACTTTGACAAAGATTTAGAATGATTTCCACTCAGGCTCAAAATATTGATAAATCATAAAGGGGTCAAATTCTTTTGTCTTTTTAGTATATTGGAAAATATCAACGCCCTATCATAGAAATTACAATATCAATCAATGACACAAATGACAGAATACAGAACGCATATGAAAATTATTGGCGATATTCTATCAACTACAAGAGATGATCTTCAAGATGAAGATGGGGCAACAATCACCTATTTAATTAGAAAAGCAAACATCTCACATTCTAGAATTTCAAGAATATTGAAAACTCTTGTATCACAAGGACTATTAGAAAAAGTCGACAATCAAAGCTCAAATAAATACAAGATTAGTCAATCAGGTAGAGAATTTTTACAAGCATACAATACATTTACAAATTTTGCAGATAATTTTGGATTGAGCATATAACTGTCAAAATATCAAATTTGTATTTAGATGATGATCAAACCCATATTATCGCAATCATGAGCACCAAACATATTTTTAAAAGAATACATTGTAATGTAAAAGACAGTTCAAAAATAAATGGTGATTAAACAAAAATGACTACAAAAGCATTGAAAACAAATTGCAATAGTAAAGCAATTGAAGATGTCAACGAAATAATTAATGCTGGAGGGATCGTGGTATTTCCAACCGATACAGTGTATGGAATAGGGTGTGATCCGTACAATAAGGAATCAGTAGAGAAGATTTATGAAATAAAATCCAGAGACATTGGAAAATCAGTTCCAATCTTAACGTATTCAATAGAAACAGCTAGCAAAATTTGTCATATTGATGGATTTACCAAAAAAATTGTCGAGAGGTGTTGGCCAGGTCCATTAACAATAATTCTTAAATTAACAGATAAAAATTTGAAAAAATCGCTTAACTTAAATGATAAAATTGCAGTTAGAGTTCCCAATCACAAATGCACATTAAAACTATTGAAAAAATGTAATTTCCTTGTTGGTACTAGTGCAAATATTTCAGGACATTCTCCATATACGAATCCTGATGAATGTTTTAAAAATTTACAAGATTACGATGTTTTTATTGACGGGGGAACAATTACAAGTAAAGCAGTATCGACAATAATAGAGATTGAAAATGGAAGGATCGAAATCATACGTGAAGGTTATTTGACTAAAAAGGAAATTTTGGGATGATGAACTTGATAATCACATGTGCCAGACATTTTGAATCTGATGCCGAGGAAGAAATTATAGACATTTTAGACCAATTTGGAGATTCAAATGTCAAGGTTTCAATATCAAACATGTCAGGAATCTTAACAGCCGAAACTAAAATTGATCCCATTGAAATAATAGGTAAAATTAGAGAAATGCTTCTGGATGAACCGTGGAGTATCAGATATTGCCTAAGATGGATACCAATACAAATAGTCGTGGAAACCAAGGTTGAATATATAGAAAAAAATGTCACAGACATATCCAGACAAATTCAAGAGGATGAAACATACAGGATATTGATTGAAAAAAGAAACTCAAACGTGTCAAGTCAAGACATAATTACAAGAATTGCAAACAAAGTAAAAAATAAAGTCTCACTTGATTTTCCAGACAAAATTCTCTTAATTGAAATCTTAGGCAGCGTAACTGGGATTTCAATATTAAAAAAAACAGACATACTAAGTACTGAAAAGACTAAACGAAGTATGTCAGAATAAGATTGCTGCTTTTTCTATCAAAATATCCTCCAGAGGAGTCTTCGAATGAATTGAATCAACATGGTTTTTTGTTATTTTAAAATGTTTTTTTAAATACAAATCATGATTTTTTGAAAATAAAGATACAGACATTGACGACAATTCACGATACAGTAAATTCAAAGTTGTTTTTCCACCAATTGCAATTAAAACGAAATTAGAATTAGGTTTAATTCCAACTTGTTTTATCGCACGAGAAATTTGTGTTGTTAATGCAAATCTCATAAGAAGATCAATTTCAAGTTTATTTGAAAGTAAAATATCATTTTTTTTAGAGGCAAAAGTCAACGAAATAATTTTTTTCAAATGATAGTTGTTTAAAATGAAATTACTGGACACAGCTTGAAGTACAAGTTTTGGGTACTTTTTTCGCAGGTTATCAATGAACTCTACATTAATTGATTTTTTACCTTGAATCTCAATTACTTGAATTTGTTTTTTAGCACATTCAAAAGTAATTTTTTTAGATGAACCTCCATGAATTACTGGAATAATACTCACAACATCATTATTTTTTATTTTTGTATCTTTTCCATCCATTGCGGACGAATCAGATCCATTTACTGCAATTAAGACATTATCAGTATCAAGCTTTGGAGAACCTACAGGTTTTAGATCTAATAATAAATCAACTAATTCTCGAATAGATATATCAGATTTATCAATTTCCAAATATTCGATTGGAAATGATTTTTTGGCACCTCCAATAAACTTTACAGTAAACATACCTATTCGCAATTTAGAAAATAATATTTAGTTTATTATTCGGTTTTTTGTTCGTCAGTTTCATTAGTCAAAGTTATCTCTTCGACAGAATCAGGGGATTCATTAGTCAAAGTTATCTCTTCGACAGAATCAGGGGATTCAGGAACTTCAATCTCAACTTGTTCAGATCTAGAAGATTCAATTCTTGATTGTTTAGCTTTTTCTTCACGAATTTCTTTTTTAATAAATTTAGTAATATACCCAGCAATTTTGTTTTTTAAAGTCTTGGAACGTACAATAGAAATCTGATTCAAGGCCTTTTTATTATCAGCAAAATCCACACCAAACTTAGATTTGTGCCCATCTAGAACCTCATATGCTAATCGCTTTATTCTATCCACTGGTCGTCTAAAGGATGGGGGTATTTTATACCTATAACTGGCAAAGAATGAGCCAGTATACAGTCACAAGCCCAAAAGAAGTTTTTTACAATTTGTAATGTAATGTGCAATTAATCATAGAGAGGTTTAGATTCTTCTTATTTGCTGTATTATCATTAATTTTTGTCTGGTCTGAGTTCCCTTTGGCTTTGTTCTTAATGTATAACCACAACATGGACAATGTTTACCGTCCCAATTCATGAAAATTTCACATATCGAACATCTTTTCTGTCCAATCCCATATCGTCCATTAATTCCAAACGGTTTACCAGCCTTGTATCTATCACATGTACCCTTACAAACCATGTCAAACTTTGGGCTCAGGTTTATTATGAATCTAAAGAAATCGAAACAATACAGGGAGAAGGATTTCTGATTTTAGTTCAAAGCCTACATAACAGATACACGTTTGTAAACTCGACCGGACCTGTGGCAATAAGGTTCGAATCCAAAAATCGTGTCCAAATTTAACATCATTAAAGAATTTCAGACATGACTCATGCCTGAGAGAGAAACCCATCAGTCACAATCAACATCAGAAATTATACAGACCAAGTATCTTCGTTTGTCAGAATACGAACTAACGCATAAAGGATCAGTCCAATTGTAGAAAATGTAAAAATCTTATTGTATTTTTTTACACGGATGTCATTTTTGTCTTTTTCAGAAACTCGCATCTGAATAGCCAAAGACAGAATGCTGTTTACAAAAAGAAGATAGTACAAGATCATTAGTTTATCAAAACTTGTAACATAGCCAAGTGCAGGTAAATGTGCCAGACTACTCTGATGCCAGTAAACTGCCGCAAGCAACAAGGGAGCAGTAAGATAAATTCTAGGGGTATAGTGTCCAGGGATGAAAAATATTATTAGAGAAATTCCAACTATAATACTTACAGGAAGAAATGTTTTGAATGCACTTCCAAAAGGTTCCGGTCCAACGGTATAAGTAACTACAATTCTAGAAAACTCCAATCCATCAAAATACGTATGAGAGGTAGTTTTAGCATCAGAATCAAACATTTTCAAATTTGAAGATATTTTCATTTCGGAGTCAATTGAATTTTCAGGATTCTCTCTGAAAACAAACTTACTTGTATCATGTGGTAATTTTGGTTCAATCTCGATAACCAAATCATGTTTTTCAAAAGGGAATTTTTCAAAGTCTAATTTGGTGGCAAAGTCCCCCTTAACTCGGATTTCAAAATAGTTTGGCGTAACGTGAGGTTCGTCTATTTCAATATCCCTAGCATTCATGAAAACGATTTCAGGAATGTCTTGAGTAAAATCTACGGAGTCAGACTCCATGTAAAAGAAAAAGTCCATCCAATAGGTTCCAGCTTTTTTGTCAATTTCTCCAATGTTCATCAAGCTGATCCCAGAATCATATGTTGTTGGAAAAGGATCGGTATTTGATGATTCTTGAGCCCAAGATTCGTCGAGAAGCGGTAAAAATAGAATGGACATGAGTACCCCATAAAATAAAAATGCGGATTTCAATACAAGAAGATCGTTTTTTAGGATTATAAATCAAGACTCAGCATTCATGAAAAATGAATTTACGGACTCGACCGGACCTGCCACGATAAAGTTCGAATCCAAAATTTTGACGCCCAATATTTAAAAAATTTAATGAAATTCCCTCGAGGGACATGGCTGATTTGCCTCCATTCCCCTGGTTTTAGCACGTGATTGAAGTGAGTTTAAACAAAGATTCTAGGTTTTAGTTCATTGTAAAAGTGAATTTAGACCACCATTGATCAGATTATGGAAGTTTTAGATTTGTTATGATGTTTTTCCCAATTTGATTATTTTTTCAGAAAGTTTAGCAATATCATTATCAACATTATCTAAATTGTCTATTAGATCATCACAAGTTATGTTTATTCCAAAATCTTTGGCAGTCCATTTATTAATTAATTTAAGAAGATCTTTACCAGGACATATGTTTAAGAAATTTTCATCATTCCATTCAGATTCAAGTTTTTGATTTTCTTCAGTTAGAAAGTCTTTGATTTTTTGAGGATTTAATTCTAACATTTTATTTAGTAAATTTGTAGAGAAATAACCCACAATTTCATCAATATTTTTGTTTAAGTTATTTTCTACAAAATCACCTAATTCTGGGAATGTTAGTAATTTAAAAGGCATATTATGGATCAACCGTAACAACAAAACTTTTTGCATGAGTGATGTAGACAGTTCTTTTACCTTAACAGCTACACCTTCTTTAGATAATCTATTAACAACAGATTGTATTTCTAAGGATTTTGATTTTGATTTTTCCAATATTGTTTTTAATATTGCATCATAATCCAATGTATAATTTTCAATTTCTCTTTTACTAAGAAAATGAACTCTGTCTTCGCCCAAAGTTTCATGATATTTGTTAATTTCAGGAATAGAAGATTCATCTCTATCTCGAATCAATAAAAAGGGAGTTCTTGAACCTTTAATCTCATCCAGTAAGTTTGAATCTATTTTCCTATATTTTCCATGTAATGGAAATTCTTTAATCCTGATAGATTTATGATGTTGTGAAATTTTTGTTATATTAAATAATTTTTTTAGATAATGCCAATCCGTAGAACCCTCAACTAGTAAAATCACTTCACTTGTTTCAGCTTCAGCTTTATCAAAATTTTGCATGGATACACCTAGATCTTCTAAAATTTCCAACTCTTGACTAGATTCAGTTAATTCAACGACAGTAGATTCTAAACTATCAACACCTTTTACTTGTAAGATATTTGATCTGTCTAAGACATTAACAAAAGTTTCATTATGAGAGCAGATAATTATTTGTGTATCTTTTGAAATTTCATTTAAAAAATCTACAAGTTGTTTAACTAACCCGGGATGCAAAGTAACATCAGGTTCATCTAAAAGAGCTAATCGTTTATTTGGAGACAGAATTTGTGACAGAATTAAGATGACAGATTGAATTCCACTACCCATTTCCCCCACATCTGCAGGGATTCCTTCTTGTCTAAGAGTGAAATTTATTTGTCCACTATCTTCGTTATGTGACGTATCAATATTATCTATATCTTCAAAAACACTCGTAATTTGTTCAATTAATTCAGCATATTTTTCGGGTCGTTTTCTTTTTAAATGATATAAAATGTTTCGAATTAATTCTTGATAATCATTTCTTCCAACTAAGTTATCAAAGGGAATAAAAGATTCAGATTTACTAAATTTTCTCTCTACGGGAATATGTAACGTTCCCGAAAAAATCGAGAGGTTTTGATTAGGCAATCTAGCAACGGCTAAAGTAATAATTCTTTGTTCCGAAATGTCTAGAGACTCTAATGATTCTTTATTTGGTAATTGAATTATTTTTCTATTTTCAGTCTGTATACCGTCAACGTATGAAATTATTCTATCTACAGATACTTGAAATACAGATACACGTTCAGATAATTGTTCAAGATTTACATCAGTAGTTTCAACATCATATTGAACTAAATGAATTGCATTAAGCCATTCTTTAGGAGTAAGCTGAACAAATAATTTAATTTCAGAAGTACCTGTATCACCACATTTTTTATTCAGATATTTCCCAGTAAATGAAATTGGAACATCCAATGCCAAACCAATAGCCTGTAACACACTAGTTTTTCCAGCATTATTACGTCCAACAAAGACAGTTAGAGAACGGTTTAATGGAATAGTTACATCCATAAATTTTTTAAAATTTTTTAGTTTTAATTCAATTAATTTCATAATAAGATAAAAACTGAAGGAGGTCATAATACTTTCTACAAATTAGAAGAAATTCCATTATTTACTAGAAGATGTCATTAAACAAATCATTACTTATCAGGACATAACACATCTTTGAATTTATATTAAAAATAATTCTACTTATCCCCATGAACAAATTGGACGATATGCACGAATTATTGATGGACAAAATACAGAGCAGTGGTATCAAGATAAAAAATCGGAATTGGAAAATATAATTATAGAATGCAGAAATATTTTTGAGCGAACCTATTCTATAATTAAGACATATGGAGAAAACATCCCTCCTCCCACACTTACCTTAAACAATACAATTAAACCTAAAATTGTATAATATCAATTATTTAATTATTCAAGAGATTTAATGTATCAAATAATTAGGAAATCTATTTTGGAGTGCAAGTCTGAGCATGTGTTTGAGAAATGACAATGACCTTATTTTGAACTCCAACATAGACAAATTTTTTTAAGCACATATTTCTTACAAAAAACACAAAATGATTACAAATTTTGTAGATTATTCAATCATAAGTGTTAAAACATATAAAGACAACAAAGATCTGTTTCCCATGGTTAACTCTTTATCCATTACATTTATTTTCCAACCTCAACAATCTTATGCTTACTATGATTTTCAGACAGGATTGTTTATCTAGTAACGGATGAAATGTATGCCTGATTTTATGAACAGTACTTGGTATGTTGATGGTCATTTTTTGGCCATACTTCGTGTCCTTCTAGTTTCTGCTAGACGAATACCTGGTTTCAAATCTGTTCACAAAGTAAATAAAAAATCAAGTATTGGTAAGAATACGCCATCCATTGTAATTCGTTTAGAAAGAATAACTGAACATCAATTAGATGAAAGTAGAGGGAAACTTGCTCAAATATTGGGCATCTCAAAAGTAAATTGTCATTGTTCCCCTACAAATAATGGCAATCCTTGTTCGTGAGTTGAGTCCAAAAAATGGGCGAAATATTGGTAGAATTCATCGGTAAACATAACAGTTCTAACGTAAAAAAACTTGAAAGAGAAATTAAAAAAGTTACAGGTGTAAGATTTGCAGAGGAAACAAATTTCACAAAATACAGTGATGCCACAACTCCTGCACATGGCGATAGTTTTACTGGAACTGCAGCATTAAAATCGAAACATGAGATGAATAATTTAAAAAACGCACTTGAGAAAAAAGGTCTTACTGACGTTGAAGTTTATAAGTTGTCATCTGTTTTTGATACCCTTAAGCCATATGCAATAGCTTCTATTTTTACAGCAATTACTACGATTGCCATTAAAATAATATCACCATAATCTAAATCCTGTTTACTATATCTCATCATTTAATTTTCAAACATTTCATCAAGATTATAAATAAAATCGAGATTGATAAACTATGAAATTATTGTTAAAAATGAATAATTCATGTTACCCGAATAACAGAACTGGAAACAATAGTCACACATAGAAAATAGTTACAATTCAATAATCATAACTAGGATTATTGGAATACCTTAACGTGTCAAAATTGGTTTAATCATGGCATCAGTGACCATCCTCGTGTGATCAATTCATGAGATACGTACGGAGATACGCATATGACCGTTGACAAGTCATGTTTTGGAAGGGGTTCAAAATATTTATTTTTACAATGTCCATTTTCATCCATTGCTTTGCTGTATTCAGATACCACGGCAACAATCCCATTGTGTCGTGAACCAGATTTATCTTTACCAGATTCATAGACTGTTGTGTAAATGGATTCCCTGTAGACTCCAGGCACATCAAAAATAATGGGAAAACTAACAAGATGTGGAAACGTGATATCATCCAAATCAAAATTCACCTCATCCGTAATTTTGATTGATTCTTTGGCATCATTTCCCACGGCATAAAACGGTCTATCTACTAACTTTGTAGATATTTTCTCCAACATGGTATAATCGTAAGCAACATTAGCAGTCGAATTTGTCAGTCCAGATTCTTCTTGCAACGACACACGTACAAGATATTGTTTTTCAATTGTGGGTATCTGGATTCCGACAGTCTCATCAAGATTCATCAGTCCACTATAATATTTCATAAAGTCTTCATTTTGCCTTTCTTCATGATATGCAAGAGTGCTTTGATCAAAAACAAAAGAAGTGGAAAACATGGCAATCAGAAAAGCAAATAAGATTATTTTTGAAGGGTTATCCATATTGATGAATATAGACGTCTTCAAGCATTATTAAAGAAAACACTCGGATTTCAAGTACGTGTCCATACATCATACCACAAAATATGCATCAAAAAGGGTTCAAATTTTTTAATTTCAGTCATAGTTCTCAACAGTCAGATTCCAATAATCATACCTAGGATTATTGTGTGATTCCATTTGAGAATACAAAATTAACAATTCAATGAAACTACGTATCTTTTAACAAAATTCTGTCATGAAAAAATCTGTCATTAATACAAAATGAAATAGAGATTGATCTTCAAAAATGTACAAGAAAGAGACTCTACGGAAGAAGGGCCACAGTTGGAGATATGGTAAACGAGATCGTAAGACTCAGACATAACGGCATTCTTCAAAGAAGAATTCCAATGACATGGGATGAAATCAAGCAAAAAACAGGTATGGGACTAGAAACCATGTTCAGATATCGAAAAATTGCAATAGAATTAGGCATGATAAAAGTTGATGAAAATGGAAGAGAAATGATTTCAGAACAGACTAAACAGTTGCAAGATTATGTATTTTTGGAGAAAAACGAGTTTGTAGACGATCTTCTTGTAAAGGAGTGGGTGGAAGACCTACGCTCCAGGAGAAACGGCATGCCAATAAGAACATGGAAGAATTTGCTTTCCAGTTTGAGATTCTTGTGCAACAAGTGTAGAATTAACGCTGAACAACTTATCGTTGACAGAAAAACCACAGAAAAGATTGTAAAGAATTTTGCAGAGATGTACAAGACAGGAGAAATCACGATTAGAAATCAAAAAAATATTGATTTTGAGTCATCATTAGAAGGAGTAATCCACACAAGAGTTATGGCAGTGCGAAGTTTTTGTGCCTTTCATGGAATATCCTGGCCAAGAGGAACTTCAAGCATCATGTCAGGAAAGATAGTAGGTCACGGCAAATACTCACACATCAGATTTACGCAAGATGAAATAATGATTGCAAATAGATTCATCAAGAAAAAATGGGGAAAAGATTCGGATATTTTCAGAGTCTTTTGGATTGGTGTAGAGTCATGCTCAAGAAAGACGGCATTGCTCAACATGAAATGCGACTGGATTGAGCAAAAGAACAACGATAAAAACACCACAATATTTGTCATGAAGGCTGTCGAATCCAAGACAAATTATATCAAGAATGGTCAATGGCTCAAGTACGTAACCAGAAAGGATACTCAGCAAAGTCTGAAGCGACATAAATCAAAAGGATTTTCAAGAATTATCGAAGATCATTCTAACATAGAATCCAAAACAATTGAACTACGAGATAATCTAAGAGAGATTTACAAGCATGTCGGTAAGACAGATGACTATTTCTACACAAATTCATTTCATGCATTGCGACACATTGGAGCGCATTACTGGCTTGAAAAGACTGGCTACAACTATGGCATAGTTGCAAAGATTGGGGGATGGCATACAATTGATGAGTTAAAGAATAGTTATGGTGAAATGTCACCAGAGTTCATTATTGAAAACATTCAAACTAAAATGATAATGTAATTTGTATCTCTGAGAAAAGGTTGGATAAATTTTTCAAGTATCAATACATTGTCTACTCTTGCGTAATCCTAACTAGGATTACGAAGAAACGTATCTAATAATCACGCACTAAATCGAGGGTATTTTCACGTATCAGGTAGTAGTGTTGTGACAGGTTTGTCGCTTATTTTTGTTTAGTTACGAACTACTTGTAGATATTATGGCTACAAGTACAATTTCATGTGTGACGATTCCATTATGTAGCGTATTGCTACTCACGACAGATATGGCGACAAGCGAATTGTAGTAGCGACAGTTGTAGCATGCTACAAGAGATACTAGATGATTGATGGTTTTAGTAGCAAAGTTATCTCATATAGTAACTCAAAGAAATAATGTAGCAAGAAACTAGTCACTGCGACGTTATGCCATCTAACGTCAGATATGGTTCTGCTACATCATACTGATTTCTTAGAGACTTTGGAGAATAATCGCTGTAGTTCTTGGCAAGTATCCCTTGTGACACCCTGCCACATAACGCATTGATGTACTTGTCTTTCATTCCAGCAGTAGTACATTTTTCTGCAAATACGGTCCTTAGAAGATGAGGATTTAGCGACAAACCCATGATATCAGATATGTTTTTGAATTCTTGTTGTACGGACCTTTGTGAAATTGAGAATATTTTCTGGTCCTCATCAAGATCATTCATGTAGCTAGCAAGAAATTCTGCTGTTTGTTTGGTGATAAAACTGACCCATGATGACTTTGTGGTTCCTTCATGTATTTTTGATGCATCTATGGAATTATCATCAAAGTCAACATCACTTACTTTCAGACTAAGTACCTCACCTATTCTCAGTCCCGAACTATGCAGTACAAGAAATATCATCTGTACTGGATATGAAAGCAAACTGCAGAATTTTACCAATTGTTCATCAGATGGAATTTCCTTTATCTTGGTTTTGGTCTTTGCGAACTTGAACTCCTCAATCCAGTTTCCAAGTTTAAGATAGTCTCGGATATATTTTCTCAGTGCCTTTACCTGATTTGACTTCCAGGACCCAGAATCATTTGATTCCAGATACTGCTTCACGGTATCTTTTGTGATTACTCCTTTGGAATGTACAAGAAACTTTGAGATTGTAGAAAGATGATTGGTTATCGTGGATTCATCCAGTTTTAGTTCAGTCTTTGCAAATATTTCATATTCAGATATACTTGCTTTCATATCAGTAATTTTAGAATTTTTGTTAGGTACTATTTTTAGATAGTTTTTGATTACGTCTAGATCAGAGAGTATTTCATCTAATTTTTGCTCTACTGCAGTCATAGATCCTCACTTTGATAAATTGTGATGGAAAAAATAGGTGACATTTTTAGCTGAGAACTTTTTTCACTGTTATCATAGTAGTATATTTGAAAAAACCTAAGCAGAAAAATTAATGAACTAAAAATGTCACCTATTTCAGGCATGATCATAATGCTCCATCGATGTCTGAACAGATCTTTTGAGGGCAATGTTCAGCCATACACGTTCTGTTTTACCAGATTCCTTGACCCTGTCTTGATCATAATATTCTGCAAAAGATTTACCAAATCTGCCTATGGTGAGAGGAGTTTCACTCTTTTCAAGCATGACATCCTTGTAAAAATGATAAGTTTCTCGAACTGACGTATTGCTTTCACTGTCAATAATGTAATTATTTACAAAATCATCAATGGAATCTGCATTTGCATTCCATTCTTGCTGAATGGTTTTCCAGTCCTTAGAATGAGTGAATCTGCCATTTTGGTTTAAATTCCTCGACAAATGAATTAGGCATGAAAAAACAAGATTCTTTTCATCTTGATTTGACATTAATTTTTCCTCAAGATGCTCGTTTCTTTGAGAATCATTCTCAAAGTTTCTTTCCCATTGAATGATTATCCATCTTCTGAAAAATCCCTGTGTTTGGTCATAGACTTTGGGAAATCGATTGCATGAAAACATCAGTTTGCAAAAAGGATACAGTTCAAAGGGGTGCTGATGCTTTTTCTGTACCTGAATTCCCTCACCAGAAGTTATTGCCTTGATTTTACCTGTTCTCCTTAGTTCGTACTGCTCAAGATCCGTAAAGATATTGGCGGATTTGCCATCAAGTTCAGCACACATGAATCGATCTTCTGTTATATCCTGTAATGGAATGCGCGATACGTTGTCTTTTCCCAGAAATGATTCAACGTATTCAAGCAACACAGATTTTCCATTTTCACCCTTACCCAAATTCATGAATGCCTTGTCATCAATCTGTCTTTTAACAAATACGGATGCCATCATTTCTAGAATGGTTTCAAAATCTTTTTTTCTGAAAATTCCATCAACTGTAAAGGACGATTTAAGAAATTTCCAAAACAAGGTATCTTTGAGATTTTCTTCAATGTCTGCAAAAATTGTATTCTCTTTAATCTCATATTTTGGATTATTATATTGTACAGGCAATAACACACGACTTAGATGTTCTGGTGTGTGTTCTTTTAATTGCAATATTTCCAAGTCTAAAATCCCATTCTCCAAAGTGATCAATTTCGGATCCTTGTCAAATTCCTCAATATTCACATAAGTTAGAACCTTGATCTTGTTTACAACTTCATTTCTTTCATGGGTACTGCAATTGAAGATAATTTTTTCAGTCTCTTCCTTGATGATACTTTCTGCATCATCCTTACTGTAAATTTTCCCATTATGGGTTAGTGTCTCTTCACTTTTTCTCAATGTAATGAATTTTTGATTTTTCATTATCTCTAATGCAGTATTGTCAATCACATCTTTTTCATCAGTGTTTGATTTTATTTTCTGCTTCTGAAATTCTTCAGTTGATTTGAAAAAACTATTGTTTTCCTCTTGGTTTTTCTCAAAGATGGATTGTCCTGCATCGACCCATTCTATTACATGGTCATAGTCAGCAGGATTACTCAAAGTGCCATTTTTCTTTAATGCCTCTTGTTGCACTCGATCATAATCCCATCCCTCATGAAATCTTCTTAGTGCCAAATCACGACCATTAGGATATCTACACCCTTCAGGCCAATCTTCACTTTTCAGGTCATTAGTTGATTTTTTGGCTTTTTCAATTCTGAGATTATTTTCAGTTTGTCCTCCAAGCTCAATCTTAAATCCATCATCTTTGAGTTTTTGAAAGATTCCTTCGAATTCTATTCTTGAGATAGACTTAGGCTCAATATCTGAGATAATCCCATAAGGTTGAATGCTTTCATCCTCAATAAATGACGGAGGTAAGACCATGAGTCGCTTTTGTGCAAAGAATTCGATGGTTTTGCCATCTTTTATCATATTTGCATTATTGAATTTCGGAAGTTCCATCAATCTGAAATAAACATGATATCCCTTCTTTCCAGACTTTACAATCAATGTCCTATTTTCCCAATGTTTTAGATAAGAATACAATTCATGAGCATCAATGTCAAAACAGACAAGATTATTTGAAGTTCTACCAAGAACAACACCAATGTTTTTTGTATCAATTGGATTATCATAAACCTCTGAAAACCACTTTGAATATTCAGAGTCAGCTATTGCCTTTTTGTCATTGCGTATCGGAATGACATTAAATGAAAACCCATTTCTGAATTTTCTTACATAGTCAATTTTGTTTTCAGACATTTAGCAAAACTCCATCAAATTAGAATTATTTATCATGTGAACATAACATCTTGAATGAAAGTAATCATTTCCAAGTCGAGTAAATTTTTGTTTTGCTTCTGTAACAACGTCTATTGATTTTTTGCAACAAGAACAGACAACCATCAGAAGCCAAACTCCTGAACATTTTTTTCATTTTCATGGATATTTTTTAGATGCCATTTTTTGGCGTGAACCGAAACAAATCTTTTTGATCGTCTTTTCAGTTTAATACAGTATTCACACAAAATTAGATCAGAATCATTTATTTGCAGATCGTCATATGACAATAACATCAACTCCGAGGTTGGTTTTAGAGACTTGAAGAAAGGGTCCAATCACTTCTTCAAGTTTTATTTTTTTCCTTAAACTGAAACAAAAATTACGACAGTTCATTTTTTTCCTCATCAATTTCAATTATTATGGATCGACGTTCCTCTCCAGAGAAATTAAGAATCAACTTTCCGGCAATTGGAATTTCCATTATAGAATTTTCCTTTGTTATGGATACCCTTTCTGCAACTTCAAGGGCTGTATGAATCACATCATCCATTGTAAAATCAAATCCAATTCTATGAGGCATTATTATTCAGAATTTCCTTTACGCTTCAAAACTTCAGAAAATTCTGGAATTTTTTGACATTCCGCACAGAGATGTATTTTAATTTTAGAACCCAACCAATCAAAAATAGAAAATTCTTTTGGATTTGGATGTGGACAAGTATAATCTGGCACGTATTGTTGAGAAGTCAATTTTTTGAATTCTCCAACTTGTCTAGTTTTTCGGTAACAACTGCACATACTAGATCTTGTAAACTAGTGTATGGTTTTGGGGCTTCACCTACAAATTTACTAGCACGTAATTTGTCATATGTTTTGATTTTTGTTGGCCAAAATTTATTGGGATTTGACATAGGATACTAAGAGGTATCCTAGATATTAAACATTACCTTGAGGATTCCTAGAGATGAAAAAGAGTATTAATGTAAGATGATCCCTATAGGATACTATGCAAGGGGAATCAAGTCAAAAACCAGTAAAAATCAATGCAAATCTTTGGGGAAGATTAGACAAATGGCTTAAAACAGATACGGCAAAAGCATTAGGTTATCATTCAAAGGCTCAATTTGCTACAGAAGCAATTAATGAATATTTGAGTATTCAATCTGGGAAAAAACAATCGATGGATACAGTTTTAGCAGATTTAATTAGAAATGGAAAGTTTTCAGAAAAAGACATTACAAAATATTTCGGTCAATGGGCTACAAGTGCTGAAGAAAATCTGACAAGACAGACAAGGTTGGAATTAAAGAAAAAACAGAACGAGATATTTTATAAAAAACATGGAATAACCATAAAAAAGAAATAATTATTTTTTGATTTATTTTAATTGAATTCAAAAACTAGTTTTCAATATCTGGAGTTTTTTCTTTCTTCCATTGTTCAATAAACTTTTGTTGTTCTCGTAACATTACACCTTGCAATTCCATTTGTTTTTCCATAGCATCCATTTTTTCATCTTTGTTTTCCTGTACAATTACCATGTTATCATATAATGAAAGATAGGATTCAGCTTGTCTGAATTTTTGAGATTTTTTTTCATCGGACTGTCTTAGATATTGTTCAAGGTATCTCTTATGGCCAATATATCCATGTGCCAATCTTTCGCTGTTTGTACCTTCTTCATACTTTGTACAACAAAATGCACGAATACTGTGTATGTTTTTCTTGTTTCGCTTGTTGTGTTCGTATCTTTCCAAATAACCCAGATTATCACATAATCTACGAAATGCACTTTGTTCATTCTTTCTTGCCTGATGTTCTGTTTGTTGGTTATTGTCTCTAAAAATAAAATCATCATCATCCATACTTTTGATTAACAATGATACACGCGGTGCAGTTTCTTTTGTAAGATAGTTGATTCGAGTTTTTGTTTTTCCTTTTACTATTCCTTTTGGAAAAGTTACAATTGGTGGATCATGAGTAAAGTCAATATTTTTCTTCTTTATCCTGATTGTTTCAATCAGTCGTGCACCAGTATCTTTCATGAACATGTACATTGTCTTTCGTTTGGGCTTGGCGTGATCTATCACATTTCGAAGTTCGTTTGATTCAAATGGTTCTGCGTCCTCATCATCTGATTCAGACACTGGAAATGTAATGTAATCCCTAACATCATCATCAGTAATCCTTATCCCATAGCAAAGTTTCATGAATTTTCTTACTCTACTGAAATAATTTTTGATGGATGTAGGGTTTTTGGCCTCTAGTGGCCTTCTAGCCTGATTTCGTTTGTTTGTAAGAACAATTTGGGGATGATCTTCCCTTAGCCAAATATTGAATTTGTCAAGAAATCGCAGTACTTTGCCAGGATTGTTTGTCCCATCCAGGTCTTTTTTGAGATCTTTTAGAATCATATCAGAACTTTTTTTGTAAACGTCTTCACAGTAAAAATCAAGATTTATGATCGCTGATTGTGTGGCGTTTCTTGAATCATTTGAATTGCTTTTTGCATAAATTTTCTCAAAAAACTCCTCCCGATTCAACAATTCATTGATGTAA
This sequence comes from Candidatus Nitrosopumilus sp., assembly GCA_029263475.1. GTDB lineage: Archaea > Thermoproteota > Nitrososphaeria > Nitrososphaerales > Nitrosopumilaceae > Nitrosopumilus. Next base: position 33,249 of record JAJCXK010000026.1, on the reverse strand, counting down.
TCAATCACGAATGATATAGTCCTGAGGATATATTAAAAGACCGCAAAAGTAGGGATTTTGATACCTATATTCCAAGAAAGGATTTTGAATTTATTTCCAATAAGGATGCCATTTCATCAAAGGACTTATCCAAAATCTTTGAAGCACAAAAAATCACACTGGGAATAAAGCTGACTTGTCCAGATTTCATTTCAAAACATCTAGAAAATCTTACGGGACCATCAGTTTCAACAAGGATTTTAGATTCGTCGGTTTTAGAGAGTAAGGTTTGCTTATCATTAGCATAAATCGTGACAGGTCCATAGGAGACAAAAAATCCCATATCCATGGCTTTTTGTAGCTGCTTTTTGCTTCCATCAAACCAATGCAATAATGCACGATTTGGATTATAAGAAGTCATGATTTGAAGAACGTCATCTAGGCTTTTTCGTGAATGAATTGAGACAGGTTTGTTAAGTTTTTCAGCTAGTGACAAGAACGTTTCAAATACATGATTTTGTCTTGCAACATCACCACATTCACATTCACTTTCATAAGTTGGATCTAATCCTATTTCACCAATTCCAGAAATAGAACCATGATTGTCTTCAATTAAATTCACCATATTTTCAAGATCATCATTTGCAAATTCTGGATGAATTCCTATAAAAGGCAAAATCAATTCACTGTTTTTCCCAAGTTCTAAAGTCTGTAATGAATTTTCATAATTTGTTGACACACAACATGCTTTAATCTTAAGACATTCCATTTGTTTTGAGATAAATTTCATATCAGAAGCATAAGCAGGATCTGATAAATGTATGTGGGAATCAAAATGCCAGGTCATGTCTAATCAATTTTTAAAATAGTCTGTATAAATCGATTCCTGGGTGATATTTTTTCACTCGTTATCTTTTTTCGGAAAAAACTGAAATGTATTTTATGAAATCATCTGAACTAGGATTATCTGCAATGTACAGAATTTTAAAAAAAGCGGGGGCGGAAAGAGTTAGTGACGAATCAGCTGATGAACTAAGGAGAGTAATCGAGGAGATTGCAGATAGTATCGCTAAAAATGCAGTAGACATGGCATCTCACGCAAGTAGAAAGACGGTAAAAGGCGAGGATGTAAAGTTGGCTTCAAAGCCATTTAACAAATTCTAATCTAAAGAGTTTAATTGTTCATTTTGTGTTTTTCAAAACGGTACTCTGGCAGAACGGTTATGCGTGAGCCTGCAAAGCTTATACAAGGGGGTTCGACTCCCTCGGGTACCTCATTTAACAATTAATTTATTCAACTATTACCTGTCCCATCATCCAAGGATGAAGAGTGCAGAAATAATCAAAAGTACCTTTTTCGTCAAAAGCAAGAGTATACGATTCAAAAGGATCCAGGTGCCCACTGTCAAATAGATTTGTAGGAGAGTCATAGAAGCCAGAAGTGACACTATGAAACGCAGAATCTTCATTAATCCAGATGATTTCTTTTCCAGACTCAATTACAATTGAAGATGGGATGTAACATCGGTCAATTTCCTCACATCCAGGTCTAGAAACCTTGGATGGCATTACCACATCACCTTTTACAGATAACTCTGCATCATCGGTTTTTTCCTCTATAGGATAGCTGGAAATAACCAATCCGGTAATAAGTAAAATCACTAGAACAGTCATCCCAACAATAATCATTTTTTTCAACAATTTACATCATCATATCCTATACAGAGTTATTACATAGTTACCAAATTCTCTAAATATATAGCATATTAGAAATCATGAATGTCTCAAAATGAAAATAGTCTATTAGAATTCATACCTGGTTCACGTACGCTATTAGTACAAAAAAATTCAAGCACACCTCTAGAAGGTTTTGCAGAAAATGTAGAGGGAAGCATTCACGAATATGCAGAAAATTCAAAAAGTGAGGTAGAGAAAGGAAATAATTTTCTTCAGTGGATTTTAACAAGAGTTTTTGAGGCTACAGAAGATGATGCGGCAGATGCGATTGTTGACGGAGCAAACGATCTTGGGATTGATGCCTATCTTCCAGTAGACTTTTCAGATAATACCGTTAGATTATTTCAATCAAAATATGGCACATCGCATTCACTAGAATCCATAGCCAAATTCAAAGAAGATGCAAAACGATTGCTTGCAAAAGATGTAACAAAAATGAGACCCGAATTAGCACAACTTGTCACAAAAATCAAGGAAAAGAATCTCAAAATAAAATGTTGTTACGTGACAGATCAAAAGGTAGAGTATGAAGATGACATAGTGGAAATAATAGATCAAAAAGTAATAATTCAAAAACTATGGGACAGAATTAAAAAACCTGCAGCAGGCAAAAAATCATCCATCAAACTAGAGAGGATGCTGAGACATGAAAATACAATACTTGGAATTTTGAAATTACGTGAACTAACAGAATTTGTTAGTACGAACAGAGATTATGTATTTGAATCCAATATTAGACAATGGATGCAATTCAAAACTACAGTCAACAAAGGATTGCGTGAAACATTGCAAACCAATCCAAATAAATTTTTCTTTTACAATAATGGAATTACCATCGTAGTAAGTGACTTTTCAGAATTGGGTGAAAATATGATCGAGCTTCACGCCCCTCAAATTGTCAACGGGGCACAAACATCAAACTCTATTCTTGATCATTCGAAGAGGACAAAGAACATGGAAGGTTCTATGACAGTTACAATTATCAAAGCTGATGACGAACAAGAACAAAACAACATTACAAAGTACAGAAATTCTCAGAACTCAGTAAGAGGAAAAGATCTAGTTTCATTAATGGACTTTCATAAATCCATCAAATCACAGCTAAAAAACTGCGGTTATTTTTATGAAATTCAAGCCGGTTCTTTTGATACAAAAACAAAGTCCAAGCAATCAGAATACGGAGGGGACATGATATACAATAATTATCTCCCAGACAACCACAAGAAAGTTATCGTGGCAAAAGATGCAATACAGGCGTTGGTTGCAGGGATTGAACAAAGACCAACCGAAGCTTATAGTTCACCAGCTCAATTTCTCCCAAGAGGAAGCAAGTACGATGACGTATTCAACGATAATCTAAAAGATGACTATAGAATTTTGCTATATCCGTATCTCGTTAAAGAATTTGCAAAAAAATCACTGAAATATGGAAAACAGGGAGGACATAAAACAAAAAGATATGCGACACTATTTTTTGTCTCAGTCTACTTTAGGATTCTTCATAAAAAAATTCTAGAGTCAAAAGGAGATTTCAAGGGAGACATAAGAAAACTTGAGCCTATTTTCCGTAGTTTCAAACTTAATTCCAGAATTTTAAAAATTACGGATGTAATTGTGACTAAATTTCTAGAAGACACAGTAGTAGATGATGAAATTGAACTGGCAAATACTAAACATAATTTCTTTTCTCAGCACGTGTGGAATGATTCTATGCTCCGTGTTATTGATAAGAAAATCAGGCAAGAAGAAGAAGAGATTTTAGCTTTGAAAAAACTAACCAGTAACTTGTTTTAATTTAAAGGGTAGAAATCCGACCAAGTAAAAATCTTGCAGGAGGTTTACATTGGTCAGACCGTCTACCTAGATTCAATATAATGCGGTATTATTTAACATGATTTTTTTGAGCATGATTAATTCCAGAATGTTTTTTATATAGACTAAAAAGATCTAAAACACTTTGGGTAAAAAAGAAAACTGTGCCGTTTGTAGTGGAAATATAGAACTCCATTACAATCCAATGGAAGAATGGGGTATAGACGGAGCGATGTGTGGAGATTGCTATTCAAAAAGAGTAAGCGAACACTATCCAGGAGAACATGTCAGAGTCAACAAACATCTAGACTGAAATCAATCCAGTTTTGAAAATTTATTTGCATTAATACAATTCCAAACAAGAGGATCTTTTTTCACATCTTTTTCTTCCAAAAATTCAATGTCAGTAATGATCTTCTTCTTCTTTAGCAAGTTTACTTGGAAACTAGAAAATGTTTTACAAGTACATGTGTTGAACAAACACGCATCGCCATCACCCTCATCGTGATCTCGAGCTTCATGAGTACAGCTGCACACTGCGTCTTTTTTAACATCGTCAAGAGATTTTTTTGCATATACCCCCAACCTCAAATATGCCTCACCATCATGACCTTTCTTGAATCGCTCATAATTTTCAGACTTTTCCAATTCTTTAAAAAAAGATAGATTCGTATCATTCTTTTGAGAATCAGAACCCATGATAAACCAGTACTTGTCATCAATTTCCAGAAACCTAATTTTGATCGATGGATCTATCCACGGATGAATTATATCATGCCAGATAGAAGTGGCTTCTTTTCGATCAGTAAATAACGGAACAACATTCATTCTTAGATCATAATACCTGTAAGCCACACCGACAAAGCCATCAAACCATGGAACAGATGATTGTGAGGATGACATTGCACGAAAATCATGTCAGAGCTTATTTATCTGATCTGAATTGATGGTAATACCCTTATATCATAGTTTTAGGATTATGTACATATGGCATCCTACAGAACAAGCATGCAAATTGTTGCAGATGTACTAAACGCCACACAAGAACAGGGCCAGGATGGCATCAAAACAACGTCTCTGTTAACAAAGGCAAACCTATCACATTCACGATTATCAAAGTTTCTAGAGAATTTGACAGGTGCAGGTCTAATCTATAAAATAGAGTTTGACGGTAAGAATACTTTCGTGATTACTTCAAAAGGCAGACAATACTTGGATTCTTACGTAAACTTTTCAAGTATTGCAGAATCGTTCGGATTAGAACTTTAAATTTTATTTTCTAGATCTTCTTCTAGCATTAGCCTTTTGTCTTTCTTTTCTTTCCTTGTACGAGCTGTAAAGAACGATTATTGCAATGCCGGCAACCGCAAGATAAAACAATCCGATAAACGGCGGATCTCTAAATTCCCCACTAATTGGATTTACAAATGAAATAGGTATGCTTACAACCATGAAAACCAAGATTACCATCAGATACTTGTCCACAGATTGCTTGTTTTACAAAACCATATATCTTTTTGATATGATAAAACAAGCATAGAAAAACATGACAAAAATTCTTGACATTGCAGGATTGGGTTTCCTGGCAGTGATGACACTGGGTTTCGTAGGTGTACTTGAGCCATACGGAATAAAAAATGGAACGTCTGAATTGTTTTGGGGATGTGCAGGTGGCACACTGATGATAATCATCTACAGAAAAATGAAGAGAAAGCAAAAAGAAGATGAAGAAAAGAGCTAAAAGTAATTTTATAATTCATCACATGTTGATCAAAGATTGATCAATCGGCAGATCTATAAAGGACAATTCCAATCTAATTGCAAGTGGATTATTTGACAGGAGAAACAAAACAATGGTGGAAAGGTTTAGGAAAAGAATTGGAAACAGATATCGAATCCTTTGATGAAACAAATTAGTAATTATTTAGTAATTTTAAAAATTTTAGAGCCTTGAACGGGATACGAGCCCGCGACCTAACGCTTACGAGGCGTTCGCTCTACCAGGCTGAGCTACCAAGGCACGTTTGGATGAAAACGTCAGAGTTAATAAAAAGCCTTTCAGAGTTGGACTAGTTGAAAAAAACCATTTCAGGAATCAGAGGAATATTTGGAGATGATCTCAACCCGAAGGACGTACTGGAGTTTGCCAACAATTTTTCATCATTAGTCAAATCTAAAAAATGCGTGATAGGAAAGGATACAAGACCGTCAGGTCCGATTGTACAAGAGGCAGCCAGCGCATCACTAATGAAAAATGGAATCGATGTTTTTAACTTAGGAACCGTACCGACACCGGTTGTTTTTAGGGAAGCAAGAAAGTACGGAGCAGGTCTAGTCATATCTTCATCACATAATCCAATAGAATGGAATGGAATGAAATTCATCATTGAGGGTAGAGGAATCAATGAACAGGAACTTCCTCAGATCATCAAACATCAAGAAATTCCGACGTCAACTATAGGAGTTGAGAGGGACATATCATCATCATACATTGAAGATGCAAAAAAGATCATTGGAGACATAAAAAATAAGCCTGATATCGTGGTGGACATAGGAGGGGGAGCAGCCAAGGGTTTTGCTCCAGAACTATTAGAGAAAATTGGATGCACTGTGAAAGTAATTAATGAAAATCTGGAGGGATGTAATAGAGGGCCGGATCCCACATATGATGAATTATCAGATTTGGTTGCAGCATCCAACAAGAAAGAGATAGGATTTGCATTTGATTTGGACGGAGATCGACTGGTTGTGGTTAGAAATGGAAAAAAACAGACAGCAGATGTCACATTGGGTTTGGGAGTAGCAAAATCATTAGATCTAGGATACAAAAGATTTGTTCTAAGTATAGACACAAGTGTCTCAGTTGAGAAATTCATTGTAGAGAGAGGCGGATCAGTGCAGAGATCTAAAGTTGGAGAGGCAAACGTGATTGATCTTATGCTAAAGAATAATGCGCAAGCCGGAGGAGAGGGGAGCAGTGGCGGGTTTATTTTACCAGAGTTCAACTATTGCAGAGAAGGGATATTGACCAGTGGACTAATTGCATCCATGCTGGGAACTCCTGAATTTAACGAGATCTTAAACTACATGGAAAGCTACAGTCAGATTAGAGACAAAACTCCTATTGACGCAGATTTTCATGACAAAGTAATCGAGGAAGTGAAATCCAGATTCTCAAAGGACTATTCCGAGACAGTTTCGATGGATGGAATCAAAGGAATAATTGATGAAGACAGCTGGGTGCTGATCAGAAAATCAAATACTGAAGACATCATAAGAGTTTCAGCAGAATCAAACAACGAGGCAAAATGTAGGGAGATCGTCAAGAACACACTTGAACTAGTTAACAAATGCTATGACAAAGTTAGATGAGACCGCAATAATCAAAATTTTTCAAAGTAAATTAGGAAAAAGGAACTTTGATTCTGAGGATGTAGAAGTGTTCAATTTGGGCAAAACCAGAATTGTTGCAAAAACAGACACCATGGTGGAAAGCACAGACATCCCACCTAGCATGAAAGTGTCTGATGCAGCAAGAAAGAGTGTCATGTCTTGCGTGAGTGATTTTGCCGCAAAAGGGGTCAAACCCAAATATGGAATTATTTCAATCAACCTGCCAAAGACAATTTCGCGCTCAAAAATTAATCAAATTGCGTCAGGTTTCAAAAAAGCATGTGCCCAATACGACATAGCAATTCTTGGAGGAGATACAAATGCGGGCAAGGAGATCGTGTTTAACGTGTGTCTTTTTGGAACAGTAGACACCATAGTAACCAGAAGAGATTCCAAAAATGGAGATCTGATATTTGTGACGGGTCCGTTTGGATACACATCTGTAGGATTAAACATGCTGCTTGACAAGAAAAAAGAAAATGGAAGTTTTGGCAAAAAATCCATCAGTTCAGTAATCAATCCTAAACCCAGACTCAATTTTGGTTTGAAAAATAAAAAATATTTTTCATCGTCAATGGATTCCAGTGACGGGTTATCCACCACACTAAACGAAATGTCAAAACAGAGTAAAACTAAATTCGTCATCAACAACATACCGGCCATGAAAGACGTTGTAGACTATGCAAAGTCTCAAAAAACAAACCTTAATAATTTAGTTTTTCATGGCGGTGAAGAATATGAATTTGTGTTTACAACACATCCCAAAAACAGAAACAGGATTAAGAAGAATGCAAAAATGTGCAAAACTCCAATCATTGAAATTGGACATGTCACCAAAGGCAAAGGTGTTTTTGTAGAAAGTGAAAGCAATTTAATGCGTTTGAAAGATCTGGGGTGGGATCATTTCAGATGATATCATTCTCCGTGCAGGACATCTCTTTCGACATTATTTGCAATACTTATGATTGACTCTGTTGGTAAGACGGCGACACATTTTTCCATCCACAGTTTATCCAGATATTCTATGCGCTTGAAATCATCATGAGGAAGTTCATCAAGACCAAAATCAGGATAAATCGAATGTATTTTGTATCCCTCATTGGCAATCTCCTGACAGTCTTTTTCCAATGGAGACATGCCAGAATCATTACCAGGTATTAGGAATTGAAATGCTACTGAAGCAAGCAAAGCAGTCGCAACACCAACCCCGATGGCCATTAACAGAATCGACGCCATTCAATGCAACCATGGATAAACAGTATATGAATAGTGATCGATTCACACTCCCAGAGACAAATTAGTTCATGGTAAGAAAATGAATGTATTTTAAACCCTTTAAGGGCTCAATATTCATTGTCAGAAGTCGAAACCGAAGTAGTAGAAGCACCAGTAGAGAAGACTGAAGAGCTAGTCGAGGAAGTAACAACTGAGGCTGCTGCGGAGGAAGTAACAACTGAGGCTGCTGCTGCGGAGGAGAAAGCCCAACCAGAGACCAAAAAACAAGCTCCCGATAAATGGGGAATTGCTCACATTTACAGCAGTTACAATAATACAATTATTCACATGACCGATCTTACAGGTGCAGAAACTGTAGCCATCAGTTCTGGTGGCGTGCATGTTAACGCTGACAGATACGAATCATCACCATTTGCAGCAATGAAGGCAGCAAACGCTGTTGTTGATGCTGCAAGAACTAAACTGTTTACAGGATTCCACATCAGAGTTCGCGCAGTAGGTGGAGTTGGCTCCAGAGTTCCAGGTCCAGGTGCCCAAGCTGCAATTAGAGCATTGGCAAGAGGCGGATTCAAGATTGGAAGGATTGATGATGTCACACCCATCCCTCATGATACCACCAGAAAGAAAGGTGGAAAAAGAGGAAGAAGAGTCTAGTCAGACATTTTTATTTTAACATCACAGCCTCTAGAAATAAAATAATCTGTCATGAACTTAGCAAATTTTTGCGATTGATCAAGAGAGTCATACCTTGCAATCATGTCAGAGAATTTTTCCCTTACACCATTTTGTAAATTAGGTTTAAAAGATAATTTGAAAAATGTCCATCCAAATTTGGATGACGGTTCACTGAAAAGATACCCGTTGTAACAACCCACCAGACTTTCCATGTGCGAAAGTGCTTTTTTGATAGACAGAAGATCATCAACATAATTTTTTGTTCCGACTTCTAAAACTACATTCACTGCTCATCACCGTCAGGATCATTGGAGGATTTACTGCTGAACCGGTCACTCAAAGATACAAATTTTCCGTCCTGCTCTACATTGATTTTTGTATCCATTCGGACATTCAGTCCAACGGATCTAAACAATGCCAATAATTTTCCACCATCAAGACTTTCAGTGTTTTCATTGATTTCTCCAGTCTTTATTAGTTCAGACAATTTTTCTACGATCATTTTGGTTTCGTTAGGGAGTTGGGATTCAGCTTTTTCTAAAACTTCCAATCCCCTAAACCCAAGCACCTTGATCAAAGAATCCCTAGGAGTAATTTCAGAAACTGTTTCTTTCGCGGGTTCGGGTGCAGACTCAACATCTTGTTTAATCGATATATTTTTCTGCATTTCGGCAAGTCGCTTTGCCTTTAGTCTTTCAAGTTCAGAATCTTCTTCGCTCAACCTTTAATCACACCTATAGGCACCAGCTTTGCAACTTTTGTGGCAATTCCCAAATTATGAGACACGTTGACTACGGCATCAACGTCCTTGTAGGCCTCAGGAGTTTCCTCCACAACCCCGTCTCGCGTTAACGCTTTGATAAATATGCCCTTGTCATTGAGTGATTTTTTTACATTTTCTTCGGTATAGTTTCTTCTAGCCTTTGAACGCGACATGGTCCTCCCCGCACCATGTGCAGTAGAACCAAAGCTCAAGTTCATTGAATTTGGTTGTCCAAGCAGTATCCAGCTTGCAGTTCCCATCGAACCCGGAACCAAAACGGGTTGTCCTAAATCACGATATTTTGAGGGTATCTCTTGTCGGTTTGCAGGAAATGCCCTTGTAGCCCCCTTTCGATGCACCACCAAATTACGATCTTGCCCATCAACCTTGTGCTTTTCTACTTTAGCAATGTTATGTGCAACATCATAAACCAATTTCATATCAAGATCAGATTCTGATTGGTTAAACACACGCTGAAATGAATTCCTAGTCCAGTGAGTCAGCATTTGCCTGTTACTCCAAGCATAATTTAATGCAGAAAACATAGCCTTTCTGTAGGACTCTCCCTCTTCAGAATTATTTGGCACACAAGCAAGTTCTCGGTCAGGCAAGTTAATGTCATATTTTTGCATTGCCTGTTCTGCAACCCTAAGATAATCACTACACACTTGATGTCCAAATCCCCTGGATCCACAATGAATTAGAATTGTAATTGTTCCCTCTTCTATACCCATTCTCTTTGCCGCTTCCTCATCATGTATTTCTGCAACCTTTTGCACTTCAAGGAAATGATTTCCAGATCCCAGACTTCCAAGTTGAGGCGCACCCCTTTTTCTTGCCTTGTCAGAAACTTTGTTTGGATCAGCGTTTTGAATCTGTCCATTTTCCTCACATACATCAGAATCATCAGATGTTCCATAGCCATGATCAATTGCCCAGTTTACTCCCTTTACCAAAACTTCATCAAGTTCCGAATGGGTCAGTTTTACTGCCCCTTTGGAACCTACACCAGAAGGAATGGAACTGAAAAGATCAGTTACCAGTTCTTTTAATTTTGAACGAACAGTTTGTTCTGTTAAGTTTGAACGAAGTAATCGGACGCCGCAGTTAATATCATATCCGACACCGCCAGGGCTAATCATTCCCTCTTCGGCATCCATTGCAGCAACTCCGCCAACTGGAAATCCATATCCTTCGTGTCCATCAGGCAATACGACACTATGACCAACTATACCTGGAATCGAGGCAACATTTCGTGCCTGCATGATTGTTCTGTCAGACAGCATCTTTTGCATCAATGGCTCATCAGCATAAATTCTCACGGGAACTTTCATTCCAAGATTAGAATCAGCATCTATCTGATATTGATTTTCTCCAATTTTTCTAGGGGAAGTAAAAGACATGAGTATTGGTGAAAATTTCTTTCAATCCAATTTAAATCATCAGAAGAATTTTGAGAATAATTTCAAATCAAACAGAAATCATCCAAAGACTCATCAGAAAAAACAACGGATTACAAAAGACATTCAAAATTAAACAACCAAAAAAATCAGACAAGAGCATTTCAAGCGTTTAGAGCAGATTTTGCAAGGCAACTGACGCATCATCGAAAAATCATTTGCAAAAAACAATCAGAAATCAAATAGACGATCTGATTTATTTATCATGTATAGTTTCATTGCACATGGTAAGAAAAAAACTAACGGAAAAAGAAGTGGAAAAACAAAATGACGAGCAGAAGGTCAGGGCTAAAGCTTCTCGTGCAGACAGAAGAAGCGGAAAAAGTATCAAGACTGAGGGAAAAGTTAGCAAGGCAACTGCAAAAACGAAAGAGACTAGATCATCAAAAAAGGTTGCAGCCGTAAAGAAGAGAACCAGAAGTTAGAAACTCTTCTAAAACCCATTTTATCAGACCTCAATTCATAGTTCTTGAAAATTGGACAAGCAGTGTTTTTCATTTGAAAAGTTAGCAAGGCAACTGCATTTTTCAACACTTGTCACGTTCATGAACCATCTAGATCCACCATACTTGGAATAAACCGCTTCAAAAACTCCCAGTTTTTCAAAAAAATAGCTTGTGAGTCATATCATCAACGAAAAATAAAACAGAACAGCCCGTCAATGAGCATGAGTAGATTTATTTTCAATGCGTGATGACTGAAAATATTGGCAATTTTACCTATCGATAATGGCCGTTATGGCACAAAAGAAATGATGGACATTTTCAGCGAGCAAAAGAAAGTTGATTATCAGCTGGAAATTGAGGGTGCAGCCGCAATTGCCCAAAGTGAAATAGGAATCATATCCAAAGTAGTCGGAAAAGAAATTCACAGGGCTGCAACATCTGGAAAAATCACTGCAAAAAGAATCAAGCAGCTGGAGGCGAAGAGTGATCATGATACTGCAGCGCTCGTTGAGTCACTAAGTGAAAAGTGCTCTAAAAAAGCAAGGCCCTGGATACATTATGGCCTTACTAGTAACGACTTGGTAGATACAAGCAATTCAATGCAGATGAGAGATGCGTTGCAAATCATTGAACCAAAAGTTGCAAGGATGGCATCAATTCTTGCAAAAAAGGCAGTAAAACATGGAAAGATTCCAGCAGTTGGAAGAACGCACGGTCAGCATGCAAGTATCATTTCATTTGGGTTAAAGTTTGCAAATTGGGCAGCAGAGATGGCAAAACACGTAGAACGAATAGAGGAGATTAAGAAGAGAATTTTGATTTGCAAGACATTGGGAGTTGTAGGGACTGGTTCTCTTATGGGTGCCAAGTCACTAGAGGTGCAAAGAAGAGCTGCAAAGAGGTTGAAATTATTCCCCGCAGAAGTCACCACCCAGGTTGTTCCAAGAGAAAGGTATGCAGAATATGCATTTCAGATTGCATTGATTGGAACTACATTAGAAAAGATAGCAATAGAGATTAGAAACCTGCAAAGGACGGAGATCGGAGAGGTTGCTGAACAGTTCAAGAAGGGACAGATGGGAAGCAGTGCAGTTCCGGTAAAAAGAAATCCAATCAAGAGTGAACGCGTGTCATCATTATCAAAATTAGTTAGAAGTCAGGTGGCAGTTGCATTTGAAAATATACCATTATGGCACGAGCGAGACCTTTCAAACTCAGCCAACGAGAGGTTCACGATTCCAACTGCATCCATCCTAGTTGATGAGATGCTAGAAACCATGACAAGAATAGTTTCAAATTTGATGGTTAATGAAAAAAGAATTGTAGATAACCTGTACATTACAAAGGGTCAAATCTTTGCAGAGTTTGTCCTAGAAGCGCTGATCAGAAAAGGCATTCCAAGATTTGTGGCATACAAAGATGTGCAGAGAGTGGCATTTGAGGCAAACGACAAGGGAATGTTCTATATCGACGCAATCAAGAACGACAAGGCGTTTACTTCACAGCTTACCGTCAAGGAAATAGATTCCATATTTTCACCAGAAAAGCACCTTGGAGCATCACCTGCAATCATAAAAAACGTGGAAAGAACAGTTCAAAAGACAGTCAAGAAATTCATCTAGTTTTTAACAAAGCCTTGTGAATCTTGGAACCATACTGTAATGCCTTTTTCCGTTTGGTGCAAGAAAGTTCAGGAACATTGACTTCGACGGCCAATTTTCGTATGATATGCTTTCGATACAGATCTTCGGAGCTGTGAATTTTTTCAGATATTGGGACAGTTTTTGCATATTCTATGAATTTTGGCGAGAGAAGGGGCTGAAACAACGTTACCCCAAATTCGGATGTAACCAGATTTATGGCCTTCATCATTTTTAACTCGTTGTCCAGTTTGGCAAGCATCACTTCGGTGATTTGAGACTCCCCTCCAGAAAATACTTCCCGGTATGCATTGTAGCCGCAAAACAGCTCATCAATTCCGTTAGCAGTAATCACAGTATCAAGATCCAAGTTGCTTGCCAGTTTAGAAACATAGTGAAAGGCAATAGAGTTTTCATTCCAGGATAAGTTGTCAGTCTTTATAGTTTGGTTAATTTTTGATGCAACATTGGGAAAAGATTCAGAATCAATTTCCAAAACATGGTGTTGGTACTTTAGATATTCGTTGACTTCTTTTGCAAACAAGATATCATGTGATTCAGGAAATCCAACGGTTAGCAGAATAACATCATAGTCCATGTCATGGCAGATTTTCGAAATCAGTGTACTGTCAACACCGCCAGAATAAGCAATGCCGATCTTCTTTGTGTGTACAGTCTCAGAAATTGAATTTTTTATGTTATCAAACAACTGTTGTTTCATTTCATCCAATGTATCTCACCCCACAAATTCTACAAAGGGTAATGAATCAATCTTTTAATTTGATGCCAGAACTAGAACAGCATGATGCGATTATCACAAATAGACATTGATGAAAAACTGGAAAATCTACCAGGATGGAGTGTCGTAAATGAAAAGCTCCACAAAGAATTCCAATTTGACAGTTTCAATCAGGCCTTTGGGTTTATGACCAGGGCAGCCATGGAAATAGAAAAAATGAATCATCATCCAGAGTGGTTTAACGTATACAACCGGATCACCATAGAATTAACTACGCATGACACGGGAGGCATTACAGATAACGATGTCAATCTGGCCAGAATCCTAAATTCTTTGATTTAGATGCAAATGAAGGATTTTAGGCACAGATATTACAGAATTTATATTATAACCAAAGTCAACTGACTTCACATGGAATCAAGTCCTACAATTTTAGATTCAGACTTTCGGTATATCGATAAAAAGGGAAATCTGCTCAAGACCAGAACTGAGCTTACAGTTGCTCAAATGCTCACATTTCTAGAACAAGAGTATGAGTACAATCACAAAATAACATTAAAGAATGAAAATGAGGTTTCTATCGATTTTAAAACAGAAAAAGGACTGATCGAGGTGATTGACACAGACGAGGACATTGAGAAATACAAGCAAGTCAAGGAAGACTTTCCTCAAGACAAAGTTATGGCAATAGGACATGCAAAGTATGTTGCACAGATTAAAGAATTACAAGACGTCGTATTTTATGACAAGACACCGCAGACAGGTTCCATATTTTTAGAAGATGCATCATTTTCATTTGACTATGCACACATACTACCACTGGTTGAAAAATGTTCCATCCTGCACGGACACACATCATCTGTAATGGTAGAGCTTGTCGGACAAATGAAGGACAACTTGCTTTTAGATTTTGGAGAGGCAAAAAAAATCATCAAGGAAGTCGTAAACGTGTTTGATCATAAATTCTTCATCAACAGAAAATATCTAAAAAAAGAAGACGACTCGCACTATCACATTCAGTTTGAAGGACCCAAAGGAATGTTTGAACTACAAGTTCCTAAAAATACAACTTATCTGTTGGAAGGAGAAGCTACCGTTGAGAACCTCTCAAGTGAAATTATCAAACTACTAGTTCCAAAGATGCCATCAAACGTAGAGGCGGTAGGAGTATACATCTATGAAGGCTACAACAAGGGCTCCCATATTATTTCAAATATTTTAAGATAGATGATTAAGAAATGGACCCCAAAATATCAGAAAAGGCATGGAATCCAGAGCTGGAAAAGAACGTGCTAAAGCGATGGCAAGAAGAAAAAATATATGATTTCATTCCGCAAGAAGACAATTTTACGATAGACACCCCACCACCATATCCATCAGGCAGACCTTGGCATATTGGTGCTGCAGCACACTATTCACAAATTGACATGATTGCCCGTACGGCAAGAATGGCAGGAAAAAACGTCTACTTTCCGATAGGGATTGACAGAAACGGGCTTCCAGTTGAGCTGTACACAGAAAAAAAGCACAAGATCAGGATGAGGGAAACAGAAAGGGGTGAATTTCTGAGCCTGTGCAGAGATGCGTTGGATGATTTGGAGGCAGAGATGATCCTCATTATGAAAAGCCTCGGACTCAGCGGCGATTTTGCAAACTACTACAGGACAGACTCTGAGGAATACAGGACACTGACCCAATCAACGTTCATTGACTTGTGGAAAAAGGGACAGGTGTATCTTGCAAACAGACCCAACAACTATGATTGGGTATCAGGTACCACCATTGCCGATGCGGAGATCATCTACGAGGACATTTCCA
Organism: Candidatus Nitrosopumilus sp.; assembly: GCA_029263475.1. Lineage (GTDB taxonomy): Archaea > Thermoproteota > Nitrososphaeria > Nitrososphaerales > Nitrosopumilaceae > Nitrosopumilus. The sequence continues at coordinate 17,551 of JAJCXK010000026.1, read as the reverse complement.
CAAAGCTGGTCTACATGAAATTCAAAATCAAAGACACTGACAAAGAGATAGTCATTGCAAGTACAAGGCCGGAGCTACTTTGCGCATGCAGAACCATCATCGTAAATCCAGAAGATGAAAGGTACACACAATACATCGGAAAGAAAATAATCGTTCCAATTACCAATACCGAAGTTGAACTAAAGACACATCATTCTGCAAAACAGGAATTCGGATCAGGGGCAGTAATGGTATGCAGCTACGGTGATCAAAACGACGTTGCACTGTTTAGAGAAATGCAACTGGAAGAAATTGTTGCGATAGGACTGGACGGAAGAATGACAGAAGTCGCAGAAGAATATGCAGGACTGAAACCAAAACAAGCAAGAACAAAGATCATCGAAGACCTGAAAACAAAAGGATTTCTGGAAAAAACTGAAGACATCATACACAGAACGCCAGTCTCTGAAAGAAGCAAGATACCAATTGAAATTATTCCAATGGAAGAGTACTATCTCAAGCAAAAAGAGGCAGTATCAAAAATAAAGAAACTGGGCCAGGAAGTCACGTTCCATCCAACCATGCACAAGCAGATCCTAATGAACTGGCTGGAATCAATAAACATAGACTGGCCGATATCAAGAAGGAGATACTATGGAACTGAAATCCCAATATGGTACTGCAAGAACTGCTCAGAACCCCATGTTCCAGAACCAGGAAAATATTACAGGCCATGGATGGAAAAATGCCCAATCAATAACTGCACAAAGTGTGATTCCACAGAATTTGTAGGTGAGGAGCGAACCTTCGATACATGGATGGACTCTAGCGTATCACCACTTTTCATTTCCAAGTTTAACCGTGATGATGAATTTTTCAAAAAGGTATACCCTGCCTCAATCAGGCCCCAGGCAAAAGACATTGTCAGGACATGGCTGTACTATACCCTTTTGAGATGTGAGCAGATCACAGGAGAGAAACCTTGGTCTGAGGCATGGATAATGGGATACGGTCTTGATGAAAAGGGAATGAAGATGAGCAAGAGCAAGGGAAACGCAATAGATCCATTACCTGTAATTGAGAAATCAGGTGCTGACACATTCAGATTCTGGAGTGCAAGTGAAATCAACCACGGATATGACTTTAGGTGCAACGAGCAAAAGATAGAGTCAACCAAAAAATTCCTCAGCAAGCTGTGGAATGTCTCAAGATTCCTGTCAAGCTTTCCGGTGATAGAATCGGCTATACTTTCCGCATCAGACAAGTGGATTTTGTCAGAGCTTGACAACTTGGTCAAGGAATGCAAGCGAGGATATGACGATTACAACTTTTTCATTCCTGCAATTGCAATCAGGGAGTTCACATGGAATCTGTTTGCAGCTCATTACATCGAGATGGCAAAGGCAAGGGCCTACGGAATCGGCTTTACCGACGAAGAAAGAGACGGTGCAATATTTACCCTTCATAAGACACTGTCGACAATTCTGAAGCTGTTGGCACCGATTACTCCGTTCATCACCGAACACCTCTGGAAGGTCCTGTATTCAGATAAAAGCATCCACAAGGAAAGACAAGTAGAAGTAGAATCCCCTGAAGATCTCACACGATTTACAAAAGAGATTACCGAGTTTAACTCCAACGTATGGAACGAAAAGAAAGGCAAGGACCTGTCACTAAAGGACTCCATTTCAATATCAGTACCAGAGAGCCTGTCTGCATTCTCAAAGGACTTTGCATCCATGCACAACTTGGAATAGCTAACTATGCAGATGTTGTTTTTCTAATTTGTCGTCAAATACAAAATAAAAAAAAGAGAATGAGGGAAAATGGATCAAGGTTTGGATATGCGTTTTTCTAGTGCAGTGACTCTTTCTTGCAGATCAGATATATCCACACGATATGCAGAGGGTTTGCAATCAAAACCATTGTGTCCATGCGCACAGGTTTCAGAATACCTTGGCACGACAGACTGCTTTTCAGACATTGTTTCTTCGGACTCTGCTGTAACAAGAGTGACAGAAGTGACTATGACACCCATGGCAATTATCGATGCAAGTACGACTATCTGGAATGATTTGCCTTTCATAACTATTCATACCAAGTAACATATTTATCAATTTTGATAATTATATTAATAATTATCATATTTTTAGGAATAAAATATCATATTGCCTTTTGGTGCCTATACAGTGAATATATTATGATTGCATATGAGGCGACCCATAATGTCGTCGAATAGTTGCTGATGGTGTAAAAATCTCCCAATGCCACCAGATAATAGTTTGCCATGTCGCCTGCGGCTCCAGAAAACATGCCTATCAAAAGAAATAGCCATGCAATGATTAACTTACTCTTCTTAAACAGCGTAAACCCAACCACTGCAAAAGATACGGTCAGCGAGGAGAAAGTGATTGCCACAAGAGTGTATGGAAATTCCAAATAATCAACATCACCTGTACCAAGTACAAGAACAGAATATGACAGAATCATTACGATTGGAATTACAGCTAACAAGACCTTCTGATAAGGGAGAAGACGGTCTGCAAAGTATCGTATGTTTATTGCCATATGCGTCAGCATCAAAACATATTGAATCAGAAAAGAGACTTCAGCTATGATTGGCGGAGATTCTTCACCCAGCAAGTCTACATAATAAACAAACGTGAGCTCGCCCAAAAAAGTAAAAAGAAAACCCGCACCCAAGATCAGATAGGACAATCCAAAAATTCTGGAATAGCCGTAAATTTTTGACACGACAAAGCATGATGCAGAAGATGCAAGTGGCGTTACAATCAAAAGTACTCCGATTCCAAAATACAGATCATCAGTAGGGGTTTGAGATTCCAAGAATACATGAAACGCACCCATCATCAGAACAATAACCAATGGAATAACGTATGGGAACTGGATCTTTTCAGAGACTGCCTTCATGTTAACAAACTATCCCCTTTGGACTAAAAACAATATCTTCATTATCACCATGAAACAAGTTCATTTTGATTAAAAAAAATTAAGAGGGCAACACTACTGTGCCAGATGTAATGCCCTTGTATGTCCAATCCTCTAGGTTAAACCATACTCGTGATTGTCCTTCCCCAGAAGCGTCACTGAACTTGCCTTCTCCTCCGGTGATTGTCCATTCAGTCTGACTCATTCCATATTTGCCCTGACCGTATTCCAGGAAAGATATCTCAACGTCGTAAAACGACAAGTTATTTCCAGATTCATCAGAAATCGTGTATGTGGTTGCATAGTATCCCCCTTCCTCATGTGCGGGGTCCTCGATGAACTCATACACGCCTTGTGTCTCAACTATCCCATCAAACACGGAAAACAGTCCGTAATCAACGAATGAACCACTGTAGTCGTCTCCATCAGTGTCATATCCCTCAAAACTGCCCTGAAATGACAATGATGAAGATTCGGCAAATGCTGGAGCAGTTCCGACTGAGGCAATGATACCCACAGACAGTACTGCAAGAATTGCCATGATTGTGTTAGTCATTGATACTGTTACTATCATCTACTATTAATCAGTATTGATAATTAATGATCTGATTATCATTTATGTTATTCATTAAAATATCACCCTTGCGTACAAGAAACATGAATCCCTTGGATAAGATTGTGGCGCAAAGTGTAAGGGAAGTTCTGGAGAAGGACCTTGGAAAACATTCCTACAAGAAGATAGAAAAGGAGATCAGCGAGACTCATGATATTTCCGTATTGGATGCGGTATCTGACTTTCCAAAGTTTGATCTTGTGCTGCGAAAGTTCTTTGGAAACAACGCTGCAAAGATTGAATCAAGGATTTTCAGAAAGGTCATTGTCGTGGAAAAAAAAGGAAGGGAAGAGCCGTCGATACTGATCAAGGATCCAGATACGGCAAAGAGGATTTTTGAGGCATACGGGGATCCAATCAAGAAAATAATTCTTGAACTGCTTCTAAAACAACCCAAATCCATTCCGGAGACAATATCACAAATCAAACTTCCACAAGCATCAGCGTATAGAAGGGCAAAGGAGCTTATACAAGAGGGATTGCTGACAACGGCAGGACATACAAATGCAACAGACGGCAGAAAGGTAACTGAATATGCTACAACGTTTAATCGCGCAACATTTGACGTGCAAGACAAGGGATTGTCAGTGAGCGTAAAGATGCAAAACAGATTTCTAAAAGACAGCTTTGTGTTTAATTCCATATCCCAAAAATAACAAGAATATTTTAGAAAATATGCCACAGATTATTTCTGCATAGTTTGTGCAGCACAAAATTATATTTTCAATACCTTGAATCTTTCACTTGTCACAGATATTCGACATCAATTAATGCGAATAAACAAAAATAGTCGTAATCAGCAAACTCAAAAACAACAGACATACACTCTAACCAGACAAGATTATGGAGGATGGAATCACCAATACAACATACTGCAATATCATGTTTAAGACAATGCCAAGGATCTCAAACCACAACATCAATTCCATACCACAGAATTGGAAGGATCAACCACTAATCAGCATCTTTTCAGGACAGTAAAACAAGTCAAATTACGCATAAAATAATATCAAAAAAGACCTTGAAGTAAGGCTAAATTCGGACAGTGAAGATCATGCTGTCTTCTACAAATGACGTCATTGAAGAATGCACTTGGAATTGGGTTTGAGCTTCAGATGAATCTCTAAACTTTTCCACAACATTTTCCCTATCTTCATGACTGGTTTTTGCTCTTTTGAACCAATCATCCAATTCATGTTTTAGTGGATTATCACGTTTTCTTAGCATTAGAAAACCCTGTTCCTGAAACATCGATTCCCATTCTGATTCGCTGAATTCCCGAACATGCGTATGATCTCGCAGCCTGTTGATGTGATTCACGAATTCTCCCATGGGTTTAGAGGAAGGCGCAATGATGTCTTCCAGTATTAATTTTCCGCGAGGTTTTAGCACACGTTTGATTTCTGATAGAAACTTTGGCACATCTAAGAAATGATGGGCTGCAAATCTGCATGTGACAGCATCAAAAGAATTATCTGCAAATTCCAAATTATCGGCATGCATAATGGATGTCTCCACATTTTTGATACTTTTGGATTCCAAGCCATCTTGAAGCAGTGTAATCATCTTCGGCGTAATGTCTATGGCATGTACTTTTTTTGCAAAAGGTGCAATCTTCATGGCAACATGACCTGCACCCGTTGCCACGTCAAGAACAGTCATAGTTGGATTGGGGTGTACCTGTTTCAACAGGATATCCAAGTCATATTCGCTTGAGAAGAGGTCATCCTTTGAATAATTCTCAGCGGTCTTGTCAAACTGTTCTATAATTTCTGCATCAAATTTTGAGGAAATCGGGCAATTACAAAAAATATCAACGTATCTTCATTATAACATTATGAGGAAATCGGGCATCGTTATCATACGTGGTTTTCACTTGATGCCATAATTTGCTTACAACTCATGGCGATTCGACACGTTACTCAAATACACAAGAAATTTCTAAAAACATATTTACAAAAATCAAATAACTTCAGTTCATTTTGAAAAATTCTTTTTTCAATTCATTGATAAAATCAATCTCCATTCCTTCTGAATAGCATGTTATGATCGTAGTTAGTCCTGCAGGTTGAGTTGAAAGATTTTCAGGGACGGTGTCTTCTGTAAATGGATGTGCCCATGCCGTTGTGGGAAACAGGATAATCAGAAACAACAAAACAAAAAAAGTTTTTTCATGATAGTATGGCGAATGTCCATCAAATGTTCAGATAAGCTTTTCTTAATTTTTTTAAACAAGTTGTTTCCACGAGGGTATTGAAACCAACTCTCTCACTACATCCACATCACAACCTGTGAAGGAATATAGTTAGAAAGCAAAATAAAAGACTCACATGGAACTTGATAAGAAAAAATTATCAAGTACACAAGATTGATTATGTAAAATAACTCTCAAAGTCAAAGAGGTGTTTTGGATTTCTCATTTGAGACCAAATAAGATTCTCCACGGTTTGTTTTGTACCCTCCAGAAGAACTGCTAGTATCATAGGCTACAAGATGTGTAGGATCCACGCCTGTTTGACCCCCATTCTTGTCTTTTTTCAGTTTTCTATCACTCATCACAAACATCACTGTACCGCCAATTACTGCAAATCCTGCCATCCCATACATGACAGTTGCAGGAAACTCATCAGTGTCTGGCTTTTGGGTCACTGGAGATTTCAAGTTGGTATGAAATACTTCAACTCCGTCAAGATGAGTAGAATCCACATACCCTTCAAATGAAATTGTTGCATCATCACTTGATTCTACCATTCTTATGGTATATTTTTTGTCAAGTTCAATATCTTCAGTCCACAGTCTGTCACCGCATGGACCAATTCCTATACGACATTCTCCCATGGAATAGTGAGTGATGACATGTTCTCCAGTGTACTTGTATTCCACGGCACCAGGAATTATTGCAGTGTTGTCAAAAAGAGAATGCCATTTGTATAATGGAAGTTTCAGTATTCCACTTGCGTCAATCAACGGCATTTCCATTATTGAAACATTGAGATTTTCTGAAATATCTGGAATCATAATATCAAGTGCAGATTTTGGATTATTCACATCAACTTTTCCATAAGCGGTTTGAAGAACTATGGGCTCATCAATTGAGATTCCCCTCCAATTTGCATCAACAGTACTTTTCTCAAACCCAGTTGTCAGAACATGGTTTGTAATCATTGGAATTAGTTGTATCTTGTATTCAATTACTGCATAATTTTCATTTCCCTGCAATATTACATCATAGTTTATCTTGGCGTCAGTAACAACAGCACTACTTGAAATTTCTTTTAGGTTCTTGTTAAGTGACGATACAAGTTCGCCCATTCCGGGGGTATCAGAGTCTGCTTCAAAGGAAATGATTTGATTTTTTCCACGTAGTGATTCGGACAGATCACCACCGTTAGGATATTCAATGTAGACAATCCTCAAAAATTGAAATGACGGTTCTGTTGACTCTTGCTGATAGAGTATTGCGCCATCAAGTTGTGCAGCTGACGCATAGGGTACGATACCTGCAACCAGCATTATTACAAAAATCACGGATTTCATACTAATATATCCATAGAAATGGATATATTCATTATTTTCAAATACATAGAGTATGGCGGATATATCCACAGCAGCGCACACCTCGATGGATATATTCAGAGCAATAATGGACCATGGTCCGCTTACACTCTACTCTGCAAACAGCAAGACAAGAATACCGATAGGCACGATTCACAGGCATTTTAAGCAATTAAGCAAATCAGGCAAGATTCGAGTCTACAAATCAAAAGACCAAGGCAGGAAAAAGATAGAGTATGGACCTACGATGTACGGGATTGTCAGTTTTTACAAGCAAGACAAAGAGATTGCAGAAAAAATCGAAAACTATTATCTCATATGGATTGAAAATAAGGAATTTCAAAAAGATCTAGAGGGAGAGGGGTTTGATGCATCAATTGAAAATTTAAAGAAATCAAAACACGTGTTTAGAAAATATATGAATTATTTTAGTGCAGTGGAAGAACAGGTGGAGAAGATGAAAAGTGGAGAAGACCCCATATCTCGCGACATGCAGATATTCTTCAGTTCAATGATGTTGTCATCAGATCCTCAATATCAAAAACTTTGGACAGAGCTATACAAGGAACTTCCGGGAATGCAAAAAAGCCTGGAGGAATACATGAAAACCATGATAAAGTCATACAAAGAGTTTAAGAAAAATCTCGGATAATCTGATCCGAATATGAAAGAATGATTACAAACATTATCAATGCAGTTGGAACAAGATATAAAAATCGATTAATACGTTTTTTCTTATTTTGATATGCAAGATATAAAATGACACCGACAGAAGTTGCCATTACAACATTTAGAATATCAAACATATCATTAATGATACTGCATTGACGCAGACCCCACATGCAATAAAGAATTAAAAATGCAAAGTTCCATACAGAATGAAACAGAATTGCAAACCAACCTTTTTTGCTAATCCAGACCCTTATGCTAAAAAATATGTGCGGAATGGTGAGCAAAAATCCACCATATGCTAACGTCTCAATTGAAAACACACCAGAACTAAACAAATGAGCTACAGACCAAACTATCCCAGTACCAAAAAGTATGAGGGGATTGCCAGTCAAATAATATGGAATTCCAAAAAATACGGATTCTTCCAATAATCCTGAACTGAGCGCAAGAGAAATAGATACTGGAAATTCAGGTATCTCGTAGTCAGAAATTACATTTGTTGCAAGAAAAGAGCCCGCATACATCAAAATCAGGCTCAATCCATGATAGAACAAGCCCATTTTGACAAGATAGAATATGCCGGTTCTTTGAAATGGTTTTAACCATGATTTCGGATTAATGTCATGAATTTCAGGAATCATTTTCTTTTTCTCCAAACACATAATCTGACAATATTTTTTATACCTGACTGTCAATACGGCACATATGCTTGCATATCGAAACAGCACGAAGATAGTAGGGGACATACTTGCATGCACTGAACAGACTGGCCAGCAAGGTATCAATACCACATCGCTGCTGGCAAAGGCAAACCTGTCTCACTCAAGACTGTCCAGATTCATGGAGAACCTGATGGGTACAGGACTGATTGCCACAAAGGAGATAGACAGGAAAAACGCTTTTGTAATTACGCAGAAGGGAAGTCAGTATCTAAAATCATATCAAAAATTCTCAGATATTGCAGAGTCATTCGGGCTGGAACTCTGAAAAGAGTTTTTTAATTTTGTTAAATTTAAGAATTGCTAGTTTTCATTTGATTATCTAAATGGATACTGAATTGATAATCGAACTACCGAATTGATACTGGAAATATATTGGAAATACTAAACAAATCACCAAAAAAAATAAATCCCAAATTCCGTGAAAATGTCATGATTCATGAGAATCAAAATACTCGACAGTTCTATTTTACAAGAAATTTCTTGGTCTTTTTGTTGTTGTACCGCCGTGTCAGCAATCTCTCAAGGATTATGCCTCCTACAACCACTGCAATTGGAATTATGATGGGCAATATCAACGGCTCTGCTGAATCTACTCCAATAGTTGTAAACGGTTCGGGATACACTGTCCTGTCAAGTGATACTGATCCTGTATTTGCAGATGCTGAATCCCTTAATTGTAATGCAAAATCTTGCACTCCAGAATGAGACGGTTCAGGTTCTGGAGCAGGTTCAGGTTCTGAGATGGATTCTTTTTGGGACTCTACGGCATTCTCACTTGGCGAAACTGATCCACCATCTAAATCCAAATCCATCTCAGAAGCAGAACTCCATTCATCTATGGTTGATGCTTCAGGACCAGCGCTGAGTCCTTCTCTTTGAGATGTCTGCAGAGGCATCGATTCTGTAGGTTTTAACATTGCCCATGACACAATACCTGCCATGCCGATTGCTGCAAATTTTGAAAAGGTTCTAAGTGAATTAAAAATTGAATGGCCTTGCCTTTCTGGAGGTGTAATTAGAAATGATTGGTTTGTCGCAGAATAATATTTCATCTTCTGTCCCTTTACGGATGTGCCTACCCTGCTTACTTTTACAACTCCTGCATCTTGCATCTTTTTCAGATGATGTGAAACTAGTGGAATTGATAAACTAATTTCTTGTGCCATCTGGTTGATGGTCATCTCATCATTACTTGACAATAATTTTAGTATAGTTCTGCTTGATTCATTTGCCAGCACTTCGCCTACTACTTTGATCTTTTCATCGTCTGACGATAAAACTCTAATTTCATTATTTTTCTCATTTTTCTCGATATCGATATTGTAATCTATTTTGTTTTCATCTTCAGTTTTTTTCATAATGTCTTTTCTATTTGCAATCGGCACCTGAGGAAATAACCTTTATGATTTTTTTAGGTAAAATCTAAATTTAATCAAAGGTTTTATGCATTTTTACAAGACGTTTGATATTGATTCAATTTTTGGTTAGAACATTTGCAATTCTGGTTCGAAGGAATCTCGGAGAATAAAAAAAATTGAATTACAAAATAATGATACCAATTATTGCTGTGACTATCATCATTTCATCTGTTACTATTTTTTATATCATCGACATCGAACAGCAGCTTCGATATGAGCAGTCTCGTTACATCCCAGAGAGACTGGTTTTTGTAGACGAAGAATTATCAAAGTTTTTTGAAGGAACTCAGGAGATTAAAAAATTCTCTTCTCATGAGGATGTTCAGAAATTCATGATGGCCGTGTCAACAAGCAATACAAATGACTATTCGGTAGATAAGTGGTCATATGCAGATCAAGATTTTACGATGAGAGATGCTCAAGGATTCCGTGCAAATACTGGTACAATATCACTTGACAGGACAGTTTTTCCAGTTCCCATGCCAGAACCAGAACCACCTCATTCCGGAGTGCAAAATTTGGAACTGCAGTCAGGAGAATCACACAGTCCAGAATACTCTGAGACAAACGTGCAGGTAAAGGGGGTAGACGAGCCTGACTTTCTAAAGACGGACGGAAAATATGTCTACATTGTCTCTGAGAATAGGCTCACTATTACGGATGCATATCCTGCAAAGGATGCCAGGATAGTTTTCAAGACTGCATTTGACATAGAGCCTCAGAACCTTCAGAACATGTTTCTAAACGATGACCGATTGGTAGTGTTCTATTATGGGACAAGCCAGCAAGAGATAATTCCAGAGTTTGACTTTCAGCCAAGGTCCAGACACAGCCAAACAACTCATGCAGAGATAATTGATATTTCAGACAAGCAGGATCCAAAAATAGTAAGAGACTATGAAATTGATGGTTCCTTTCACAATGCCAGGATGATTGGAGACTATGTCTATCTTGTCACTGTATCTGGAGTTGATTACAGATATCCAGTGATTCCAATGATCACAGACGATTCTGGATTTACAATGAACCCTGATGTGTATTATTTTGACAACTTTGACAGAAACTACAACTTTAACACGATTACCGCGATAGATGTTTTTGGAGATACCTTAAACTCTGAGACATTCCTCATGGGAGGGACTGGAACAATATACGTTTCAGAAGACTCTCTCTATCTTACATACCAGCAAGATAGCCCACACGGGTATTTTGATTCCGTAAAACGTGACAGGTTCTTTGATGTGATAGTCCCCCTGTTGCCAGAACCGGTTCAATCCAAAATAAACGGAATCCAAAATGACTCATCAATTGACTGGCATGACAAATGGATAACGGTATCTTAGATACTACAAGACACATACAACAAAATGGACAAGAGCAACAGGCAAAAACTATTCTCTGCAATAAATGAAAAACTGTACGAGTATGACAACAAGATACAAGAAGAATCACGAAAGACAATCATTCACAAGATATCATTAAACAAAGAGAACTTGGAATACTCTGCAAAAGGCTCAGTTCCTGGAAATTTGTTAAACCAATTTTCCATGGATGAACATGATGGCAAGTTCAGGGTTGCCACGACAAACGAGTACTATTCCCACAATACCGGCAACGTAAGATACAATGCAGTATACGTACTTGATGAGGATCTCAAAATAATCGGAAGTTTGGACAAGATTGCACTTGATGAAAGCATCTTTTCTGCAAGATTCATGGGGGACAGATTATACCTGGTAACCTTTGAGAGAATTGACCCTTTCTTTGTAATTGACCTGTCACAAAACACACCAAAGATTCTTGGAGAATTGAAGATTCCGGGGTTTTCAAACTATCTGCATCCATACGATGAGGATCATGTCATTGGAATTGGAAGAGATACAATAGAAAAAGATAATCGGGTCAGGCAGCTTGGAGTAAAGATTGCACTATTTGACGTATTTGATGTCCATAACCCCCTAGTCGTAGATGAGGTAGTCATAGGAAACCAGAGGACAGATTCCATGGCATTAGATGATCACAGGGCATTTTTGTTTGACAAAAACAAGGACATTCTATCTATTCCCATACATGGAAGGGCAGATGCACTTGATGATACATACAGTTCCTCAGATGTCTCACGCAATCAGCAGTGGCACGGATTCTACGTATATGGCCTTGACACATCAAAAGGATTTGATTTCAAGGGAAGAATACAGCATACCATGGGAAATGATTCTTGGCCGTATTCGCACACCAGTCCAAGGTCCTTTTACATAGAGGACGTCCTATACACGGTATCTGATGTTTACCTAAAGATGAACGACCTCCAAGACATAGGCAATGAGATAAACTCGATAAAACTCGACGAGCGTACTGGCGGTTTTATTGATATTCTGAAATGAAAACCAAAACATTTCCAATCATAATGTTTTTGATTGTCGGATTCTTTTTGATCAGTACTTCTCATGATGCACACGCTTGCAGTTGTATTGAAACTACAGAATTGCAGGCAGTTGAAAGATCATCGACATCCTTTGTTGGCACTTCCGTCAAGATAGAGCCATCATCAGGTTTTAACAACATTGTTACATTTCAGGTTGAAAGACCAATAAAGAACATTGAAGATGGCATCACTGAACTTGTTGTTATAACACATGCACAAGGTTCTGCATGCGGATATAGTTTTGAAGAAAATACAAGATATCTGGTGCATACATACGGTGAGAAGAATCAAAAGACATTGGAAACTGGACTGTGTAGTGGTAACAAGAATTTAGGATTTAGCGGCATTCCATTAATGATGGATGAATCTGTCTTGAAGAATTATCCTACATCTGCATCTTTGTATCCCATTACATTGTTTTTGATAATTGCGGGAATAGTTTCAGTAATCATAATTACAACTATTGTTTACAGAAAAAAGAAAAAACTAAAAAATAAATAAATAATAATTCTGCACAAAGTTATTGTATCATAAAATAACATTAACTGTACTTTGAATCCAATTTTGATTACAGGTTTTGGAACATCAATCAATGTGGATAAGAGAAAGCTGATCATAACTAACAGACTAAAGGAGACAAGACTGGAATTTTTCGCTCACAAGATTAACCATGACGGAATCATCATTGACGGTCATACTGGCAACATCACTTTTGAGGCAATGAGATGGCTCTCAAAGCACAACATCAACCTGACGTTGCTTAACTGGAATGGCCAGTTATTAGCAAATGTCATGCCAGAGCAGCCAAAATCAGGTAAATTACGCGTAAAACAGTATCAAAAGTACCTTGATTCTACGGATAGATTTGAGATTGCCCTGAAAATTGTATAAACTAAGGTAGAACATTCCCTGAATCTATTGGATGAATTATCCAGATTTTATGAGTCTGTGGATTTTGTCAAAATTAGAAAAGCAGCAGAAAAGGAAGATTTGTTTTTGTTGGGTATAATGAAGAACAATGAGAAGCAGGACATTTCAAAATCAATCAAGCAACTGATGACATACGAGGGAAGAATTGCAGGAATCTGCCATGATAGTATGACTACAATATTCAATCAATTGAATCCCGAGTTTAACTTTACAGGACGAAAGAACAAGAAAAATTCTAGAAACTATAATGCATCTGATGAGATCAATGTTTTGTTGAATTATGGTTATGCCATATTGGAATCAGAGATTAGAAAGGCAATCAATGCAATAGGATTAGATTATTCAATAGGGTTTCTACATGAGATTAACCAGAGCAGAACGCCATTAGTCTATGATGTACAAGAATTATTCAGATGGCTCATCGATGTTTCTGTGATACAATTACTAGAAGAAAAGAAGATCAAAAAGTCTGATTTCATCATTACAGAGAATTATCACACTAGGTTGGGAGAAGATGTTGCTAAATTACTCATTGAAAAAATAAATTCAAACTTTAATTCTAAATATGATTACAAAAATAACAAACAATATTCTTATCAAATTATCTTGCAGAATAATTTACAACAGTTATCCAACTTCATAGTAGAGAAAAAAGACGAGTTTGAATTTGTCATACCCAAAATGAAAATAAACAGAAATGATAATTTGGAATTAAGAAAAAAGATTTCAAATATGACTCCAGAAGAAATGAGAAGATTGGGAATCAACAAATCCACATTGTGGCATATCAAAAAGAATTTCTCTGAGGGTAAAACTCCTAAAATGTATGAAAAAGTTCTTTTGAAAATTAAATGAAATCTGGAAAAAGACACTGATTTTCATGCAATATGAGTTCATTTCATCGTAAAATCAGGTACGACAGTTCAGAAACTGAACCATTCCACGGGTAACCCACATCAATAACTGAACAAAACCATCCAAAAAAGTTGGGCCCCATCTAAGTACTACAGACCCCTTACAACTTATGATTACAATGAGTACATACAACATACAGCAAAACGTCGTCTCCGAGCAGACTAAGACCAAACTCGGAGTAGTCGGACTGGTAGCCTTACCAGTTGCAGCTGCAATGCACAGTTCAGGATCCGTGGCACTGGAACAAATCCCACAAATCCTCACAAGCGGAATATTTCCAATCGGAATGACCGTACTGTCATGGGCATTAGCTGCAAAATTGGCACTGAAGTTGAGAAAATAGGAAGATAAATCCTCTTTCTCAATATTTTTCTAATCTATTTTTAAAAGTGTATTTTTTATTTTGCAATTGTAAAATCATATAGTTATTCATCTGAGGACGATACTTGTTGAATGCTTCACAATACTTATTTGTACAAATTATGATGATGGAGATTAATGCTTTCAAAACAAATAGCAGGCTTGGTTATCGGAATTGCTGCAATTGTATTAGTCTTGGGTTTATTTACATATCCAGATTCTAAACCATCTCAAACTACTACGCAAACCTTTGCAGACTTGTTGAAAGAAGGTGAGGTGGCAAAATTCAATGAACTGAGAAAGGACTGGAATGGAAAACTTGAATTTGCAGACATTGATCTTGCCGGAATAAACCTTGCCGGAATAAATTTGAAATCAGTTGAATTTACAAACTCTAACCTTATCGGAACTGTGCTTGTTGAGTCAAACTTGCACGGTATGAAATTTTCAGGGGTTCTCACAGATGCCAACCTGTCTGGTGCCGATATGACAAATTCTGTTCTACTTGATGTTGATCTGTCAAAGACGATACTGAAAAAGGCTGATCTAACCGGCGCAGATCTGTCTGGTGCTGACTTGACAAGTGCTGAACTGAATGGCGTTAACATATCCAACGCCAACCTGTCTGGTGCCGACATGACTCGTGTTGAACTAATTAATGCCGACCTATCAGGGGCCAACCTTTCAAACGTCACCATGCCTACTGCTGATATTAAACATGTCAACCTGTCTGGTGCCGATATGACCAATGCTGATCTTGGAAATGCTGATCTAACCGGCGCAGACTTGACCAATGCTGATCTAACCGGCGCAGACTTGACCAATGCACTCTTTTCTGACGCCAACCTGTCTGGTGCCGATATGACCAATGCTGATCTCTCTGGGACCAGGTTGTTTGGAGTTGACCTCTCAGGTGCCATGCTAAGTCAGGCTAACCTATCGTATGCCAACCTGTCTAATGCTGATCTTGATTTGACTGATCTAAGAGATGTTATTCTCAGCACATGTGTGGCTGACATCATTCATGAGGTCAAAAATTTTCCCGTCTCAAAAGAAGAGGCAATAGGACGAGGAGCTATTTACAACAAATGTTGAGAGTACTTGACAACTAAAATAAATCGTCTCATACCTTTATGAACTCCAATTGATCATTTAGAAGTATGAAGCGTTCTGCTATGCTGGTTGGAATTGGGATAATTGTTTTGTCAATTGCCGTACTTGGAGGACTGTCTTTAATGGATTCGGAATCAGTTGAAAAAATAAAAAACAAAACGATTCCTGCAATAGAATTAGACTTGCATAAACAAGAGAAAAGCGTGTCTAGCAACGTAAAGTGTTCGTCAGATGCATTTGGTCGCATAGTGTGTTCGCCATAATTAAGACAATTTAACATACGTGGTTTTTCTGCCGTCGTTACCTATGATACATGCAACGATAATGTGTTTTGTCTGCATCAAATCTTTGCTCTACCAGTTCAGGGCAATGATTGGAGCCCGTATATCGGGTCCACTCTCCGGATTTTATTTGTAACAAGAAATAACATATTTTTTAATCACTGGCACTAAGAGTAAGTGTTATGTCTTCTTTTAACCACACCTCTACGCGAATCCGCAATAACTTATGGTATGTTCTTCCTGTTTTTGGAGGGATTGTAGGTGGCATAATCTCATGGTTTGGCCCATCTGTTAGACATTGATGCAGAAAAATGGTGGGACAACATACTTGCAATGCATTACTTTCCAGAAAACAAGCAGGACATACTTGACAGGTATGATGACAAGTATGCAGTCTCTGAGATGAGCATCACGACGCCAAACGTGCTGAACAGATTTTCCAAACTCAGACCGTTTGACAAAATACTTGTCGGTGCAGGATACAAAAGCGATGACCATGGCAACGTGATAATTCCAACCTTGCCACATCTTGATGCAAAAAATAGGGAATGCATCCAGTACATGCCGTTTAGGAGTTACCCTACAGGTGAGACATATTCAGACGCTGTGGATACCGTTCCATATTGGAAACCACTGAATAAAACATTGGATGAATATGCCTGCCACAAGGAGTCAAAGTCAGGCGGGGAAGTTGGATTGTTGCCCAGATTACGCATGAAAATAGGCAAAAATCTGATAAAATATGTGGGAAAGGAGGTGGCAAATCTTGATGCTTCCAACATCCTAGGAGTTACAGGAGATTCTGGTAGTTGTACCGTCTATGACAATCTCGAGGAGAGGATACTTGGGATTAGACCGAGGGATTCACACAGATTTGGAATATCCAGAAGCAACCTGATTGCAATCCAAAAGAAAATCAAATGCAAGGACTCGCAGGTAAAACTCCAGAAAGGCACCATCAAAAAGTTGCAAAAGGCATTTTCCAACGTTGTCTCGGTAAATTTCCGGATTGATAACCGGATTGATAGTGAAAGCATGATTGAATCGGAGGTGATAATGAAATAATGACCGGAATGATAGACGATGATACCGGATTGATAAATCAAGATGCCGGATTGATAAATGATGATACCGGATTGATAACCGAGAATAGTACAGAATATCCTGCAAGTGGAAGACGGAAGCGTAGCAGAGAAAGAGGAAAGGACAGCAAACCCAGAAACTTTCCATTACATACAATGAAGAACCTACCACAATTCAGAGACAAACCTCATGAGGATGTTAGACAGTACATACTACAAACAAAAGGAGTCGATATTGGAAGCAACTTTAACTGGAACAACCCCATAATTTGGTTCCTGATTGGACTTGTAGTTCTTGCAGGAGGGATTGCAGTATCAGAGTGGTGGCAGCAAAGACAAAAGAAAAATGAAATGAAGGATACATCAACTCAGTCGAAACAGGACATGTTGAAGATCTTGAAAAACAACAGATGATCAGATGGGCTTGCCCTTGAACTGATAGTCTATTATCTTGTGAAACGTATTGTGCGA
Source organism: Candidatus Nitrosopumilus sp. (assembly GCA_029263475.1). Taxonomy (GTDB): domain Archaea; phylum Thermoproteota; class Nitrososphaeria; order Nitrososphaerales; family Nitrosopumilaceae; genus Nitrosopumilus. Next base: position 66 of record JAJCXK010000026.1, on the reverse strand, counting down.
TGCGATTACGGCCAGCGTCGATAGCGCGGCCCAGATGAAGTTTCTAATCGTAATAATCTCGTTTGG
>JAJCXK010000025.1 GCA_029263475.1 Candidatus Nitrosopumilus sp. | reverse complement strand
AAGCAAAAAATGATATCTCAAGTTTTGCGCAAATTACACTCCAAATTCCATTGTCACTAAGAGATAGACATGAGTTTTTGATTTCCAAAAGTTGGTTTTTTTTCAAATAAGATATGGAATTTACATATTTCCTCCTATGTTTCTTTGGCAAATCATCTGGAGTGCAGAATTTTCCGTCAAAGACCCCCATAACTATTTTGTAGTTTATAGAATTTTTCAGCAGATTATTCTTTCTTCGAGTAATCTTTAGCATCTGCAGATTTATTTTAGAATCCAAGATAAAGTTAAAAAGAATAAAAAAATTATTCTGTGGACCAAAACAATGTAAGTTTTAATCCCGACTTTCCTCCCAATTTTTTCAGTTGTGATTCCACAGATGGAATGGTTGTGAAATTCTTATGATGCAAGACATTATGCTGTACATTATGGTGTTTCACAACATCATTTGGAATTGTAAACGCCTTTTTGCCCAAATCCCCATACAATGCAAATGATTTCCCATCATCTGTTTTTTTGATTTTTTGAACTGCATTAGATTTTGTATTCATTATGTAGTCAGGCGAACCGTCTTTTTCATTAGCAATTATCACAATGTCTTTTGCTTGCTTTAGAAGCGTTTTGGTATCGGTGTTTGGTTTTGACCTTGGTTTAGATTTGGCGGTATTTTTTTTATCATCGGTATTTTTTTTATGCATGTTGTCTTGTGTGTCTGCAACGGATTCAGATAGATCAGCTAATTGTGCAGGAGAGCATCTTGAGGAGGGTTTGATGTTAGATAGGATCATATCCACCTGGTCAGGGGTAGGCCAGATGAATCTGTGATCTGCCTCCAAAAGTACAACGCCTTTAATCTCGTTTATCCCTTGCAGTTGAAGGCTTTCTTCCAATTTCCCAACCTGTAAAATTATGTAAATCGGGCAAACCAAGTTACGGGCTGAAAGCCTTGACGACATTTGATCCACGAGTTTTTGCAACTCGTTGATTGCGTTTTCTGAAATCTTACTTGTGATTATTTTTACATATCCCGTGTCCTTGAGAAACAGTTCTTTTAATGCAGTTGAAGAATCCATGTTACAAAGGCCAAATTCATCGACCATACTTCTAATGGCAAGTGGATTGATCGGTTCATCAACAGAATGAAGCCTCACATGATCGGCAAACAGATCGTATTTTGTGTTATATTCTTCAATGTATGCATGAATTTCTGCCACTCCAACATTTTTACATGCTTTAACAACATACTGTTGAGAGACAGGATACAGTTTGTTTCCAATTTTTCCAACTCTGATGGCAGGAATGTCTTTTGGTGAAGTTCGTGCTATTTTTTCAAATCTGGTCACATCAAGATTGCTAGTTATTGTAGCACATTTTGGAATTTCATTTAGTTGTGAGAGTTTTACTGTTGTTTTCATTTGAGTTTGCATTATAATCCAAATCTCCCCAATGCCAGTTTTACGGCGTTTTTGGCCCTGGTGTCATTGTTTCCTTTTTGAGCCCCAAAGAAGGAATTTGCAATGTTCTTTAGTTTCTGAAAATTGATATCGGGATGTTTCTGCTGTGCCTGCTTTAGGTGTGCCTTGAGGTAAAAGTTTTCAGGATTTTCATCATTGGTGCTTATTCCCATTTCAGTCGTTAGTAGTTCTCCTTGGATTTTTTTTGAGAGTTTGTTGATTTTAGAAAATACGTCAAGTAATGCAGGTGCATTTATCACTTGAAACGACATTCTAACCTTGCTTCTTACAATGTCTTCCTCAAAAGGAATCTCATACTTTCTACAGGTATAATATATTGCAAAGCATGCAGATTTTGCCTTGGAGCAATGGACAATTGATTTGGTTTTCTGGTAAAGATTCCATATCTCATCAGTTACCGGATCAGACAGGAATAAACTCTGGCAGATGTCAGATATTTGTGAGCTGTCAGAAGAATGAATGTGTAATTTTCTGATTTCGTTTGGCCTGTCCTTTGGATTGGCCCCAATCTCTGTTCTAAGATACAAATTAAGATGACTGCCAGTGGAGAATGTCTGTTCATTGTCAATGCCAAGAACGATTCCACATCCCTGACAGACAATTTCATGATCAATTGTTACTGGTTTGGATTTTGTGCAAAAACATTGTGTTTGAATTTCTTCTGATGGCACCAACCTTTGCATGTGAATTGCAGACGGGGTAAAATTTCTATAGTGAGGTTTTAGAATTGATGTTATTGCATAACCTGCATTAGTTTGAATACTATTTCTAATCATTTCTTCCTCCCATACAAAAACACTGATGTTTGGTTTGTCAAGTATGCAGATTGTAAAATGGAATTTAATGTAACATAAAGAGAACTACTACTATAAGATATTTGAACAACTAATGATAATATCTGGCATAACAAAGTGATTCTAATTTGAATACTTTTTGCATCAACGGGTTCTCTGCCATAAAAGTAATAGTCGTCATTTTTTGTCTTGAGAAAGACATTCAGTGATTCTGCAAATTGTTTGTCTATATCATTTGTAAGGCATTCAGAGATGATTTTTAATTCATCAAATGATATCTTAATTGCCATTATTCTCTACTCCTTTGGCAATTTTTAGCAATCGATTAATCAGTTCATCATAAGTTTCATTTTTCTTGCCAAACTCATCTACTAGAATTTTTGTTTCTGGAAAAACAGGTATGGTTTCGTATTTTTCAGTCATGATCCTATATTATAATATTATTAGTCTTATTTATAATATACTAATAGTATTATGATATAACAGTAATATATAGATAATTATATATATATTAGAATTATTATAATGATTGTAATGGTTCTAACTGAAAATAAGACTAGCTATTCGGCAGTCCAGATTCCAAGTGATCTGCTGAAATTGCTAGATGACTTTGCAAAGACGCCACAAGCAAAAAAGTTAGGAGTTACCAACAAGTCACAGGCTGCAAAAAAAGCAGCCTTGGAATTTCTAGAAAAATATTCCCAGACAGAAGAGAAACCAACGAGGTTCATTCTGCCTAATCTGGAAGAACCTGAGGAAAGTCTGGATCTGGACATCTATGAGAAGACAGTCATTTGCAATAAATGCAATCTTGAGTCATGCAAACACACAGATACCTTATACAAGGACAAATATGTAAAAATGGTTCTGATAAATTCTAAAATCAAAATTCCCAAAATTAAATAATTGCATGTTTATTTTTCTATATATGGACTTCCCCATTTTCTCTGTGACGTTCTGTTGTTGTTTCGTTTATAGAGAGGTATTACCAAAACAACCAATGCAAGAAATCCTAGAATCCACAACGGAAATTCATCCACAGGTTCTTCGTTGTTGATATTTACACAATCAGCAGAAGCACATACATCCTTGTTTACTTTGTAGAATTTAACATAGTCATGCACTGAGTTCTGAGCATCAGCTGTTGGCAAAAAATTTCCCTCTTTTACCAGATGAACTCTCAAGTTGCTAAATCCTGATTGTGATTCCAGATAGATGTCTCGGGTATCAATTGCAAAGTCCTGTACAAACTCATCATTAGTTACGGTTATTTTTTCAAATGTGTGCTCTTTTGGAAGATTGATTGCAGCATGTATTGATTCATAATATTTTACAGAGACTGAATTTTCAATCATGTAAGTGATTATTTCCTCAGAGTCAGTGCCAATTGTTTCTACTGGTTTTTCAAATCCATTTTTTTCTACTTTAAACGTTAGAGTTTCAGTATCAAAGATGTGATCAAGGTATGGCTTTTCAGGAGGAGTCATGCTCAGATTGATTGTGTATGTTCCCTCCTCTGACATATTATGCATCAATCTCACAAATCTGATATTTCCATCACTCATGTCCCTAATTGTTCCAAAATGCGTGAACTCCTTGCCGTCAGGATCCACAACATGGGCAGAAATATTTACAGTTCCCAAAGGCATGTCACCTTCAAAAAACACGCGTGGAGTGATTGTCATTGTTCTTAGGTCAGCAGGGTCCTGCCTAATTTCAATTTCTACAAAGTCAAAGTCCCATTCATTGTAAGGTGTAGGATTCTCAGCAAATGTCGGAATTACTGTAAATACAGAAAATACTACAAAAAATACTAAAAGTACATCGTTAATGATAACCAAACACTTCCAACTCTGCAAATGTTTTCTTTACTGCAGTGTCAGTTTCCTTATTTTTAGCGGTTTTTACGTAGGAATAATAGTTTCTTGCAAACTTTTCAGGGTCTTTGACATATTGTATTTCTCCCACTTGATTTCCACATTTGCATACCCCCAACTTGAAGGGAGTGTCGTTTTGCCCGCAATATGGACAGATTTTGTAATCATCGTTATCTGAAAAAAGCCTTTGAGATGTTGACTCTTTTTGCAGTGTTGCCGGATTCATGAATAAACTCCAAAGTTATCTCTTATAGGTTTCCTGATAACATTGTTATCATTGTAAACATGTAAATAATATCACATGACAACATCATCATGAAGCGTGGAAATACAATCGGTGTCAGATTACGTACAGAAGACCAAAGTGATTTTCAGAAGATAGTAGATGAAGAGGGAACAAACCAATCCTCAAAAATTGCAAAGATCGTCCATGACTGGCTTCATTTCATGAAATCAAAACAGGAAAGAGGAGACATCACTCTTGCAGGAGAGATAATCAAGAACTGCTTTAATGCAATCCCAAATGAGGAATTATGCAGCATTGCCAAAAAGAATGCAAAGTATGTGATTAAGGAGATGAGGTGGCAAGAAGAAGATCTTGACTTTGATGAGGTATCAAAGAGAATAGTGGAGTGGAACATGGAAAATGAAAGACAATTAATACGAAGAGAGAGAAATAACAGAATATCATTTAAACAGAGACATGATTTAGGTATTGGATGGTCTGTTCATCAATGTGAGATGTATGCAGAGATGTTCAGACTGATTGGAGAAACAGTTGAATCAAATTCAATAAAGCACGACAAGGGTTCTTTTGGTTTTGAGGTAATACAACATTCCAAGTCAGAGATTTAAAAAATAATCATTTACAATCTAAAAACAAAACAAAGAGTAGCGTTAGAAATATATTTTATTGTAAATGATCCGAATGTTGCAAGATCATTAATTGAAAAATTTCTTTTAATAATTTATTTAAATCTGAAATATATTTTTAATAAGATAACTGCAAATTAGAGTATTGAGCCAATCCATCAAATTTCTATGAGAGTTTTTTCAAGAATGATTATTGGCAATCATGCAATTCTCTTCAAGAGAACCAATTTTCATTTAATTTTCAAAATTATTACATTCAATAACTCTATAAACAATCACACAATACATCGTTTATGGTAAAAGATGAAATTGGCGGTCGACCTGTTGATATTACAAAAGAAGATGGAAAAATCAAAATTGTTTTTCATCCCATGGCAAAAAATGCAACAAAACCAGATGCTACAGTATTCTCAATAAAATTATCAAAAGCAGACCTCGATAAACTGAAAAAAGCATTCTAATGGATTAAACTTCCATATTACAATTATAGACTTCCAAATGTTTTTATTAGACTTCCATCATAATTGAGTATGTCTCGAGCCCGAATTGATGAGCAATCAGTGGGAAGCGAGACATACGGTTTTGATGCAATAAGGGGTACTCAGGCAGGACGTGAATTCTATGTTGCAATGTGCCCCCTCAAAATAATTCCAAAATTATTCATTTTCAATGATTATGAAATTCCACCTGAACTAAGGGCTCAGAGAATACTAAAAGAATCTAGAATTCCTGCAATTACAAACTACATTTTGAACAATCCGGATAATTACACTTTTTCTTCCTTAACTGCATCTGTTGACGGAATTATGAAATTCACTCCAGCTGCATCTCTTGGAGAAGAAGGCAAGCTAGGACGTCTTTACATTAACATGGATTCCAGGCTTTTGATAAATGATGGACAGCACCGAAGAAAAGCAATTGAAGCGGCTCTGAAAGAAAATATGGATTTAGGGCATGAGATGATTTCTGTTGTATTTTTCCAAGATGATGGCCTAAAAAGAAGCCAGCAAATGTTCACGGATTTGAATAAAAATGCCGTAAAGCCTACAAAGTCCCTTAACATTTTGTATGATCACCGTGATGAATTTTCAAAATACATTGTTCATCTGGTTAGCACTCTAGAGATTTTCAAAGACAGAGTTGAATTGGAAAAGACATCCATATCAAATCGTTCCACTAAAGCATTTACACTAAATGGTATTGCAGATTCATCATTGCGTCTAATTGGAACAACGAAAAGTAGAAAACCTACACAAAAAGAGAAAAATTTGATAAAAGAATTTTGGGAAATTGCTTCAAAAAATATTTCTGGATGGCAGTTATTATTATCTAACAAAGTGAGCCCTTATGAATTACGACAGAATTTTGTTAATACAAATACTAATTTATTAAATGCATTAGGAATTGCAGGAAGAATAATAATTGAAGAGTTTCCAGATGACTGGAAAGAGAAGCTTAAAGGTCTTAAAAAAATAGATTGGTCTCGAAGTACTCCCGTTTGGGAAGGAAGGCTAATCGTTAACGGACAAATGCAAAAACAATCTGCAGGAATAGAACTAGCTGCCAACATTATATTGCAAAAATGTGGAATTGCTCTCTCTGAGGACAGACAAAAAATAGAGGACAAACTTTGAGTGAATCTGTTTTTGATTCAAGAAAATTAAGTGATATTTACGAAGAAATTAGAACAGTTTATCTCAGCGATAATCGCCCTTGGATAATTGGATTTAGTGGAGGAAAAGACTCTACTTGTCTTGCACAACTAGTATGGAAGGCATTATCAGAGTTACCTTCAGAAAAATTACAGAAAAACATCTATCTCATATCTTCTGATACTTTGGTGGAATCTCCAAAAATTGTAGAGCGAATTCTTAACAGTTTGGATAAGATTGAAAAATCTGCAAAAACATCTCATTTACCAATTAGTACAAACTTACTCAGACCTCCAGTTTCAGACACATTTTGGGTCAGAATGCTGGGATTGGGATATCCAGCTCCGACTGTGATGTTTAGATGGTGTACTGAGATGCTCAAAATTAACAATGCAGATCGGTTCATTCAGGAAAAGGTTTCAGAATACGGCGAGGCAATCATACTCTTAGGAATGAGAAAAAATGAGAGCAATGTCCGAAATCAAGTAATGGATCTGTATAAAATTGAAAACAGTCTGTTGTCTCGGCATTCAAAATATGCCCAGACATACGTGTATACTCCATTGGAAGAATTCACTGCCGAAGATGTCTGGAATTATCTTTTACAAAACAAGAATCCCTGGGGGGAGCAAAACAGGGATTTGCTTGCACTATATCAGGACGCTAACGCTGCTGAATGTCCCCTTGTAGTTGATACTACAACTCAGTCTTGTGGGAATGGTAGATTTGGTTGTTGGACGTGCACTGTAGTGGATAAAGACAAGACCCTGGGTAACTTTATTGAAAAAGGAGATGACTGGATGGAAACACTGGTGGAATTACGTGCAGAATTAAAAGATACACAGACTCCTGAAGCATGGGAAAAAGTAAGAGAGAGAAAAAGAAGAACAGGACGAGTCGAATTAAAAACGCATGGGGAAGGATACACTCCTGGCCCATACACCATGGAATTTAGAAGAAGTTATTTAGAAAAATTACTTTTAGGTCAAATTAAGGTTCAGAAAGAAGGTCCAGACCCCAACATGGAATTGATTTTAGAAGAAGAGATTCACGAGATACAAAGAATCTGGAGAGTCGAACAAGGAGATTGGCAAAACTCGGCATATCAAATTTATGAAAAAGTAACTGGAAAAAAATTAGAAGATGTGCAAGAAGATTTGGGCGGATTTGGAGAGATGGAAGAAAAATTACTGGCACAAGTTTGTGTGACTCACAATGTTCCTGTGAAATTAGTTAGTAATCTGCTTAATGCCGAATTTGATACACAAGGTGCAACTAGACATTCCAAAGTTTATGGAAAAATTAAAAATGAATTATCCAAAGAATGGCGTGAAGATATGGATGTCATCATGAAAGAATTACATGAAGAAAAAGCACAAAAGGATACAGTTCCAGTTAGAAAGAACAAGGGGAAGACCAGAGTTGCTTCTGACTAGAGTTACTCTAAATGATTTTGGAGTGTATAGAGGACGTAATGAATTTGATTTACGTACTACAAAAGACAAGCCAATAATTCTGATTGGCGGGACAAATGGGGCAGGTAAAACTACCCTGTTTGAATCAGTAATGCTTTGTCTTTATGGACAGGATTCCTATGAGAATAAAATTACTCAAAAACAATACCATTCGAAGATTTTAAGGTCAATTCATCGATATTTGGGCGTAAAAAAATCTGCAGATTCAGCATCCATTAGTGTGGAATTCCAGTTTGCACATTCAGGCAATATTTATGAATACCAAGTAATGCGAATGTGGGAAAATAATGATGGCTCCATTGATGAGAAATTAACTATAATGAAAAGAAAGTTTGGCGAAGAAAAATTCTCTAAACTTGATTCTCTTGAAGAATCTGAATGGCAGACATTCATTGATCAGTTGCTGCCAAAAGGGATAACAAAGCTGTTTTTCTTTGATGGAGAAAAAATTCAAAGCATTGCAGATTCAGGTAATGAAGACAAGTTCATAAAATCTTCTTTTGATACTTTGTTGGGATTAGATCTAGTTAGACAGTTAATTGATGATATTGGAATTAGCATATTGCGAAATTCTGACGGTGAAACAAAAAAAATTCTAGAAGAAATTGAGTTAAAAACTAGAGAAAAACAAGATTCAGAAAATAGGCTGGATAAAATTCAAGATAAACAAGCACATCTTAAAAGTGAAATCAATAATTTACAAAAAGAACTTGCAGTTCAAGAAGAGCAATTCAAGAAATTGGGTGGTCAATTTGCAGACAAACGTGAATCATTATACACGGATAAAGCAAAACATGAATCAAAACTAGAGATTATCCAAAAAGAAATCAGAGAGATGTGTGTGGGTACTTTGCCATTTAGTATAATTCCAAAACAAATGGAAGAACTTAAAAATGAAATTAAACTAGACAGACAGAAAATTAAAGACAATTATGAAAAAGATATTTTGAATAAAAATTTCAAGGAATTATCTTCTAAAATAGAATCTGAGTCATTTTTATCTGAATATGATTCTGAAACAAAAAAAAATCTCACTAGTAAAATAAATAAAATCTTTGAGCAAAAATTAGAATCTCTTTCTGATTCTCAAGAATTGTCTTACAATTTCTCAGAGCAGGACATGGGGCGAATCATCAATCTTATTGATGATATCAATAACACAAGTAAGGATAAAATTGCCGAACTCGCAAAATCTCATAATTTACTCAGTAATTCACTTGCCCTCAACAAGGTTAGCATGGAGAGTGCTCCAAAAGATGATGAAATTGGGCCTATTTTTTCAGATTTGACTAAAACCAGTCGTAAAATAGGTGAATTGGAAAATGAAGTTGAGAATCTTGAAACTCTGGAGGCTCAAGAAAAATCCATCATCATGATGGTAAATTCCAGGATTCGAATTAATCTAACTAAAAGATCTGCGGATAAAAAAAGAATGGCGGGATTAGAGATTGCACCAAAGGTGCAAGAAGTGTTGGAAGATTATTCAAATATTTTACGAAAAAAGAAACTAGAGTTGCTTGAGAGATATATTTTGAGTGGATTGGATATGTTGTTGCACAAAAAAAAATTCATTGAAAAAGTAACCATTGACAAGGACACATTTGAGATTAAATTATTCAAAGGAAATGATGATGAGATTACTAAAGACATGCTATCCAAAGGCGAACTTCAAATGTATTCTACTGCAATTGTCAGGGCATTGGCTAAAACTTCTGGTCGTCCATTGCCATTTATGATAGATACTCCGCTTGCAAGACTAGATGAAGATCATAGAAATAGCCTAGTTGATGACTTTTATCCGAATGCATCTCACCAAACAATAATTTTATCAACAGATTCTGAAATCAATTATGAGCATTACAAACATCTGATGCCATACATTACAAAATCATATGTCATTCAATATGATTCAAAAAATGGAAAGACAATTCTGCATGACAGGTATTTTTTTGATGAAAAAGGGGAGAAATCAATTGAAGTTTAGTAGAGTAATTACTAGCACTAGAGTGCAAGCGAATCTGGGAATACTGAGAATAAAAACAGGTCTCACCCCAAATATTTTTTTGAGATTTGCATTTTGCATGTCCCTTAAAGATCCGTCCATTCCAAACCCTGATGAACACAATCAAAATGGTTCTGAATTAACCCCTGCTGTGCTATTTGGAGAACATGAACCGATTTACTTGGCATTGATGCTTAATCGATTAAAAAAAGACAATCTGGATCCTGGAATTTATTTACATAAAATGACACGAGCTCATCTGAATCGTGGTGCAATTGCACTATGGCCTAGAATTAATGATTTGTCTGATTTTTATGAACTAGTCAAAGAGGAGCGAAATGTCTGATATTTCCTATCCAATTTATCTTGATTCTCATGCCACCACGCCTGTAGACCCTCGTGTATTTGATGAAATGAAGCCCTATTTTACAGAGAAATTTGGAAACGCATCTAGCCTGGATCATTCCTATGGATATGATGCATCCGTTGCAGTACAGCAAGCACGTGAAAGTATTGCAAAATCAATTGGTGCAAGTGTGGATGAGATTGTCTTTACATCTGGTGCTACTGAATCTGACAATTTAGCTTTGATTGGGGTGATGGAGCGAAATAAAGACAAAGGAAATCATTTGATTACATGTGTCATCGAACATAAGGCAATTTTAGATACTGCAAGACATCTGGAAGAAAAAGGATACAAGGTAACATATTTGCCAGTAGACAAATTTGGTCAAGTTAATCCTGAGGAATTAACATCTGCAATTACAAATCAAACTGTACTAATTTCTATAATGTTTGCAAACAATGAGATTGGAACAATAGCCAACGTTGAAGAAATTGGAAGAATTGCACATGAAAATGGTGTGTTGTTTCATACAGATGCTGCACAAGCAGTGGGACACATTCCAATAGATGTTAAAAAATTGAACATTGATTTAATGTCTTTTTCATCTCATAAGATTTACGGCCCTAAAGGAATTGGTGCATTGTATATTCGCAGTATTTCCCCTAGAGTGAAACTTGACTCTATAGTTTATGGAGGAGGCCAAGAAAAAGGAATACGTTCTGGAACTTTGAATGTTCCAGGAATAGTTGGATTTTCAAAAGCAATAGAAATTGCAAATGATGCAATGGTTGAAGAAAATATTAGATTTAAAAAATGGACTGATACTATGTTGGATCAGTTATCTAAAGTTGGCGCTAAACTCAATGGCCATCCCACAAATAGACTTGTACACAATCTCAATGTTCGATTTGATGGAATTGAAAGCAAGGCAATAATTAATTCAGTCTCACAAAAAATTGCTATATCTGCAGGTTCTGCATGTACTACTCAAATGGTGGAACCCTCTCATGTGTTATTGGCCTTGGGTCTTAGTGAGGAGCAAACCCATTCAGCAATTAGAATAGGATGTAGTCGATTCAATACTGAAGAAGAAATCCGAGTTGCCACTGATGAACTAATTTCATGCGTAAAATCTCTTGAAAAAATCAAAGTTTAACATTTGTAATCCTTTGAGAGTAAGCTCCAGGTATATCAATCACATATTCTTCTTCGCCTAGATGTTCAAACCATTCGTATAATACTTGGACATTTCCTGTTAGTTCCCTTCTACTTGGTACTGGAACATCTGTACAATTATCTTGAATCCATTCTTTAATTCTGCCAAAATATGCTTCTGGTGCAATAAACTCATTTATTTTTTGAATAAATGGATGTGCAAAAAATTGAATTTTCAATTTTTTTAAAAATTCTTCTTTTGACAATCCTGGTTCTATGTTATAATTCGCTAAATCATGGAAAATACATGCTGATGTCTCGAAATCATCTGAGGGCTCTAACCCTAGAGTAATTTTCTCATATCCTTCGATTAGTTCATCTATTTCTTTTGTCATAGGTAAAGCTGAAATTAAAAAATTATCTCTTTCTGCAATTGTAACAATCTCTTCAAATTTTACTATGTTTGCTTTTTCATAATTTTGTTCCTCTTTCCAATTTTTTAGTTGCTCATACATATTGACATCTACCAAAATTGCCTCGTTTTTAATTTTTTCAAAATATAATCTATCTCTACTTGAAAGTTTTTCAATAAATGTCCCAACTTCATAATTACCATTTGGCATCAAACCTTTTTGTGAAATATTTCCAGATGCAATTATTGCACTTTCTAAATTACGCGAATACACTTTAAGATGAATTTTATTATTTAGATAAAGTGTAATTTTATTTTCTTTACAAAATGGATATAATTCTAGTTCAGATGATCTATCTAAAATATTCTGTGGATTCCATGTAGTGATTATAATTATTTCTGAAGCTATATCTGAAATTAATTTTTCTAAAATTTTTGTTTTAATGAAAGGTACAAAAATAAATATTCTTGATTTTGAACTATCTTGAAAATACTGATTAATTTCATCAAAAAGTGGTGATGAAATTATTCTGTTTTTATTATTTCTGGATTCCATATCTCTGAGAAATACTCGTCTGCTAAATCTATGGCTGGTAAATCATCGACTACTCTGAATAGCTTGAATGTCTCTGTTCCTCCCATTTTTGGGCCCCTCATACCTCTGCCAATCATTTGTTGGTGTAAAACTATGGATGTTGTTGGACGCGCAATGAATACTACGTCAATATTTGGAGCATCAAATCCAGTTGAAAAAACGTTATAATTGAAAATAAAATTAATTTCACCCTTTCGGAATTTTTCTACAACATCTTTTCTGTATGCAGAAGGGGAAGTTCCATCAACATGAGCAGCTTTTGCCCCTAATGACAGAAGTAAAGCACACATGAATTTTGATTGTTTAACATTTGGAGCAAAATATAATATTTGAGAATTCTCTTCTTTCAATTCTTTTAAAATCTCAGCAATCTTGATGTTTCTTTCATTATCTTCAGCTATTTCATCAAGTAATCCTGAAGGAAGATCTCTTTCCACTTCAAATTTCCTTCTTTGTTCTGCAGTGAGATTGAACTGTCTATTGGACGGAATTGTAGTGGGGATATAGTGTGACAAATATCCTTGACCTTGTAAAAATTCTATTGCGTTAACTTCCCCTGAATCAATTTCAATCAATTGCCCATTGAAATATTCCTGTAATTTCTTATTTTCACTTGTATCTATTCCACGTACAGGCGTTGCTGTTAATCCCACAATCCTGGTTCCATTCTCTTCTAATTTTCTTAATGCTTCTTGATGAGTCGGTGCAAGTACATTGTGTGCTTCATCACTGATAACTAAATGTGGGGATGGAAATGGTTTATTATTTTTTAACATACTGTTTAATGTTTGATAAGTAGCTACGATAAATGAAAAATCTTTAAATTTTTCAATTCTTGCTCCGCCCCATGCTCTATACAGTTTAAGATCTTTTTTTCCTATGTGTGGCCAAATTTCCTGCATTGCTTCAATTGCTTGTTCGCATAATTCTTCTCTATCTGCAATCCAAACTACTTGCCTTTTTTCGTCATTTTCTAAACCTGTGTTGAGAAAATGTGACACTAACTCTAATGCGGTTCTTGTTTTTCCAGCTCCTGTTGGCATTCTAATGATAAACCTAGTCCAAGGATTTTCGATTAATTTTGCACTCTCAAAGAAAATTTTTGTCTGATATTCTTTCAGTGTTTTTAGTGGGGTATCTGAAACTGTGATTATTTCTATTGTTTCGCCTTTAGTCACATATTTTGGAATAATGCTTTGCTCATAGCCAAAAATCTCTACAAATGCGCGTGTTTCCTCATTGTCTCCCCATGAAAATGATGCTGCTTTAGGAATTAATTGTATTATTTCTTCATTTGTAATAGTTGATTCTGCAAGATCTATTGTAATTAAAAAATTTTTCAAATCTCTTTCATCTGCATGTTTTAGTAAATTTTTTCTAAAATCAGAATTTGCATAATTTGAAATATTCAAAGCATGATGTAGTTTCCCCATCATATGTTTATCAAAAATCACGGATGAATCTAGATCTGAAATTTCTTTTAAAATAAAATCCACACTATCGATGTATTCTTTTAGGGATAATTCAAGTTCGCTTCTTGGCAGCCTTTGGTTGAGCATTTCTCATAAATTACTTGTAGGTTTTACGAAGATGATAGCTCCATTTGAACATGTGCTCATCAATCGTTTCCCCAACTTTTTGCAATCTTGTCAAGTCATCTAAATCGTAGATGCCTTCAGCATAAGCATAAATTAGAGCATCAAGATCTGCTTTCAAATCAGATGCAACTTTCAAGAGCTCATCATTTTCAGGATTATTTTCAGCTGCAATTTTTTTAATATCATTGATTTTGTTATTTATTGCCAAAAAGAATGGATGATTCATGTTGTAGTGTACTACTTTCTTTCCTACATTATCTAAAACATCAACAAATGGACCGTCGGATCTTGCCTTGTAGTCCTCAATAATTTTGTATGGTGTTTCGGGATCTTTTAGCTCTTTTTTGTATTCCTCTTGCTCTTCAGGACTATCAAACAATTGTTTTGCGTGTTCGTCTATGTTCTTTTCAATTTCTTCTTCTGGAATTGATGATACGATGGGCGGTACACTGTCCTTAAGGGCTCGCTCAGTTTGTTTATGTCCTTTTAATGGTCCTGAATTTATTTTTGTTTCTTCTTGATCTGTTTTTTCAAATTCTTCTTTTATTTTTTTTCTGAAATTGTTTAGAATTGAACCTTGTAATCTTTTTTGCAATTCCTCTCGAAGATCCTTCAGTGGTCGTGCGCCTACTTTGATGTTTTTAACAGAAAACCAATGGTCTAAAGAAGCGTCAAAATCTATTTCACACCCCCAAAATCTGTCTATGACGTCTTTTGCAGGCTTGAAATTTGGAATGGTATCATAAAATACCTCTCTTCCATTTCTGAGAATTGAAATTCCTTCATTTTCCCAAACTCTTCTTTTGTTGTTTTCTGTTGATCTTCCACTATGTTGTCTGATTTTTCTCCACGATGCTGGAAGTAGGGATGTTCTAATTGTGATTTTTCCTCGCTTTTCTCCGCTAGTTGGTGCATCTACTGAATGAACATTCCAGTCAAAAGTAACATCATCTTCTATACTGGCGCGTTCATCATCTGGAAATTTAGAATTTTTTGTAACATAAAGAGGATCATGAGGTGTTATTATTTCTCCGTTGACAAAAATTTTTAACGGATCTTTAATTTTTTCTATTTTTTTCTTTTCTATTTTTTCATTTCCGATAGATTTTCTATAAATCCTGCCAACCATATGTCTAAATTCATCTACATCAAATTCATGATCTACTCTATCCATTTTTGTCCATATGACCAAAGTTCCATAATCTCCAACTAACTCTTCATACTCTTTTGGTAATTCTTTGTTTTCAATTTCATGAATTGTTGGTTCTGATTCTGGAGTGATATTACTAATATCTAAAAATGTGTATTGCCAATTTCCTCTTTTTTGTCTAGAGTACACTTCTATTTTTTGACATAAGCTGATTGCACCGAATGTCATCCCTACACCAAACCTTCCTATTCCCTTTCTACTATCATAACGTCTAGAGTATCCAAGCTTTAAACATAATTGCAAAGTTTCAGTATCCATTCCCTCCCCGTCATCTCCGAATGCCATTACTACTGGACGTGGAACTCTCTTTCCTTCTGGAACTTTACTATCAATTTTTATTTTTATTTCACTACTTTTTGCCTCTACTGAATTATCAATGACTTCACAAATTGCAGAGTATGCATCAAAATCAGAATTTCTAAGGGATTTGAGTGCCATTCCAACATGTATTGGCAGAAGATTTTGATTAATGCTCATAGAATAATACAATCGTGTATTCAACCTTTTTAATCTCTTCTATGACTATTGAATAAATGGCAGAACTTCCAACTAGGTCTCAAATCAAAATCGGATTTTTAGTTAAGGTTAGAGAAAAAAATCGGAATAGGGTAGAGGAATTTGAGGGTAAAATTAAGAAAATTTTAACAAAAAATGACACTCATCCTTATGGGATTAAAGTTGAATTAGATTCTGGGAAAACAGGTAGAGTGATTGAGATTTTGGATGGTTCTGTTTCTGTAATTCTGTCTAATCAGGAACTTCCTTCAGATGAGGATCATAAGACTGAATTCAAATCTACTTTTCGACTAGATCTTAAAAGATTTGAAAAAGGTGATGGTAAAAAAGTTCAGAATGAAAAAGTCGAAAAAGAAATTTCTGTTACAATTTCGGCAATGGCCAATTCTGAAGGTGGTGTATTATTAATTGGGGTTGATGATGACGGAAAAAATTTAGGTCTTGAGAATGATTATGATTTACTACAAAATCCTAACGATGATACATTTCAAAGAATGATTTGGCAGTCAATTCAAAATTCAATTCAAAACATGGCATATGTTTCAAAGATTAAACTATCTTTAATTCAAAAAGATTCCAAGAAAATTTGTCTTATTGAAATTCCTCCATCTGACGAACCAATATTTATTCATGAAAATAACACTCAAGAATCTTATGTGAGAGTTGGTCCAAAATCTGAAAAATTTGGTCCTGTAGATTTTATGAAATATTGCAAAACGAGATTTTAGGAATAATCGTGACTAGTTTAACATTTTATGGTGGAGTAAATGAAATTGGTGGAAATAAAATCCTCTTAGAAGATAAAGATACTAAAGTGTTTTTAGATTTTGGCAAAGGATTTACAACACGTTCTAAATATTTTGAAGAATATCTAAAGCCTAGACAAGCAAATGGTTTGGTAGATTTTCTTAAAATGGGTCTAGTTCCAAAAATTGAAGGAGCTTATCGTGATGATTTGATGGAAAATGCTGGGCAACAATTGGTAGAACCTGATATTGATGGTGTTCTATTAACTCACGCTCATGCAGATCATGCTGATTACATTTCATTTCTACATGAAAAAATCCCATTATACATGGGTAGGACGACTCAAAATTTACTAAAAGCAATTCAAGAACGTTCTTCATCTGATTTTGAAAGACAAGTTTTAGAATACAAAGAATTGGGCTCAAAAAGAAATGATCCTAGAATTCAAAGAAAAATTGAAACATTTCGCTCAGGTAAAAAGTTCAAAGTAGGCTCACTTGAAGTAATACCTATTCACGTTGATCATTCTGTTCCTGGAGCATACGGATTTGTGATTTACACTAGTGAAGGACCTGTTGTATATACAGGCGATATTCGAATTCATGGAAATAAACCTGAAATGACTAAAGAATTTGTTCGTAAAGCCAAGGAAGAAAAACCAATTGCTTTGATTTGTGAAGGTACTAGAATTACTGAGCAAACAACTAATGAAAGTGAAAAAGTAGTTTTTACTGAAGCAAATAAAGTAATTTCAAAAAGCAAGAATCTTGTATTTGCTGATTTTAATTTTAAAGATGTTGACCGAGTTAGAACATTCTATGATTTAGCAAAAAAGAATAATCGAAAATTTGTAATAAAACTAAAAGATTGTTATTATTTGAAATATTTTTCAAAAGACTCTGGTTTGGATATTCCTAATTATGATGACGAACATATTGTAATTTACAAACCAAAACAGCGTACTGGAAAATATGCGGAAACTGATTATGTTGGAGATGATAGATACTATGCTACTCTGCCAAATGCAAAAACAGCCAAAGAAATTAGTTCTGAGCCTGAGAAATACATTTGTGGTTTAGGTTATTTCAGCTTCAATTCTCTGATAGATATGGACATTAAAAGTGGTGTAAGCTATATTCATTCAGCTAGTGAACCTTACAATGAGGAACAAATCATTTCAGAGAAACGTCTCAATAATTGGATTGATAAATTTGGAATGGAAAAACATCAGATTCATTGTTCTGGACATGCTAAAGGAATTGACTTGATGGCTACCGTACGATACATTAGTCCTAAAATGCTATTTCCTGTTCACACTGAATATCCTGAAGCCTACAAGAAAATAACTGATAAAATTACTATTGTTAAACAGAATAAAGCATACAAGATCTAAATGGTTATTTGATACTTCATAAAGCATTTTAGCCTCGTATTTTGAGAACTTCATATGCGAACAACCCTTGACAATGAGCTTTACAATTTGATGAATTCGTTGAAAATTGAATGTTATCATGTTGATGGAAATGTCAAAATGAAAGATTTAGGAATTGAAATTGATGATCCCAATGTGCCAATTGAATTTGACGATATTGCGGTTGTGGGAGATGTCGGAATTATTTTTGAAACAACTACTGAGAAAGAAGGAAACAAGAAAAAAATTGATACGTTCTATTATAATAAATTTAGAGTTTTTGTTGAAACCCATAATAAAAATAAATTAATTTTTAATGCATTTCCATCTCTTACAAAGACAAACAAAGAAAAACTAAAGGCAGTAAAAACATGGAAATGTGTTTACATTGGCACAAGTGATGAATTACTGAACAAACAACTAACCCAGAGAAAATATCCTGAAAGCTCTGAACTATTTGTAATAAATTCTGAACATTTTGCATATCTGAATTTCTTATCTGATAGACTTGGTAAATTTGGAAGAGGTGAATTACTGAAATTACTTGATATCGAAAATAAGGATCCTGAAGCGCCTCAGAGACCAATTATTGTGGAATCTCTAAAGTTAGAAAACAAAAAAATTTCGGGTACTATTGATGCCGATGTATTTGTTTTTCAGGCTCCTGCGGTTGATCTTTTGAAACTTTCTCTTGTTCCACGATATGGCTCTCTTACTTCATCTATGCCTGAATTTGGGGATGATGATTATCAACGTCTTTTGAATAAGAAAAAACTTGAAAGTATAGCAAAAATTATCAATAAGGGAAAAGGCAATTCATCTTTTCCAAACGCCATTACAGTTGTTCTTGCAGATGATGTGAATATAGCAAAAAATGTTAGTCCTACAATCAAACAAATTTCTATTCCTAATTATCATGGTTCTATTGAAGTAATTGATGGACAACATAGATTGTATGGGTATGCTCATAGTAAATTATCTAAAAAACAGTTAGAACAATCTAAAATTTTGGTCATAGGTCTTAAATTCAATGGAAATACTACCACAAAACGAAAAGAAGCCGCAAAAATATTCTTTCAAATTAATAGAGAACAAACTAAAGTCCATAATGATCTTCTCTATTTATTATCTAATCCTGTTCTTGGTGAAATTGAACCAAAACCGTTAGCTGCTAAAGTCCTTTCTAATGTCAACACCGTAGAAAATGGTCCTTTACAAAATGTTTTTTCAACAAGACCGTTTCTTAAAAAAAATAAGGCAGGAGCAAAACCTGTAAAAATTGTCATGGTTGCAAATGAATTATCAAAATTTTTCAATAAAGACAATAAGGATAAAACTGAAACTGAAAAACTTTACAATTCAATTACTACTGAAGCATGGGGGTCATACGAGAGAAAACGCCCAAAGAAAATTATTGACGAAGTTGAAGCAATTTTAACTGAATTTTTTACTATTGTTAAATCTGTTTTTAATGATGATTGGGACCATGACAAATCTCTACTTTATTCTAGCAAGTATCTTATGGCTTTCGTAAGGCTCCTAATTGAATACAAAAAGAAAGGATATGTCAAGAGCACAATTGGAAAAAAATTATCTCAACTTAAAACTTCATTGACTGATGAAATTAAGAAAAAGAATAATGTATTGTTGAAGAAAAATAAGATAATTTTTTCAGTAGATTATTCTTCAATTCCTACTAAAAAAGAGGATCAAACAAAAATTGCAAATTTCATTCTTAAACATGGGTTATAATTCGTAGATTCACATCAAAGTCATTTAATACATAAATTCTGACTGATATTTTCGAGCCAGATTGGCTCGTGATGATGCTCTGGACTTAAGAGACCCGACCCCTTTGAGAATATTTTTCTAATTGCGCCCTGTTTCAGGCATAATGACAGTCGAAAAAGCTCTGAAATTACTTGATTTTTTAATTGAATGTGAGACAAGGATGTACAATGAAATGAGTGATTCTGCAAAATCCTAGAATATTAGAGATGGCAGTTTCAGCAAACTTACAAAGACTCTTTCGGGCTGTCACAAAGACAACATCCAAGTTTAAAACATTATCGAAAAAGAACTAGTGCCAAAATGTAAGCATCCCAACAAAATGCGAGATAAGGCTGCTAATGGACAGTGGTATTGCATGAATTGTAATTTTAATTTGTAATATTTTCCTTGAAAATCACTGCATACTCAATCTGTTAATGTAGTTAGTTTTACCACTGAGCCACAGTCTTTACAAGTTGCATTTTTAATTGCCTCAATAATTTGCTCTTTTTCTGTTCCTTCTCCGTCTCCAACTAGAATGTCTCCTTGATGACCGTTATCAATACATGTAACTCGTACTATTCCTGCCATACCTTAACTTGTGTTTGAACTTCATAACGCTATCGGTTCGATTGACATGATACTTCTAAAATAGCAGAAAATTATAAAATTACTATTGAAAACATTTGAGAGTTTTTGGAAAGATTTGTTAAAAGAATTAGTAACTCCAAAGAAAATCAAAAATTGGACCGCAAAGAAAGGATATTTTGGAGAAAATTTTACAGCTCAAGTGACCTCAAACCCCACTACTGGTGGAATTATACTATGTACGACATTGAAAGAAAGTGAAAATAATGCAAGTATAGAAGATTTTCATATGATTTACAAAAACTGGGAGGATTATTTGTCCGGAAGGATTTCACGAAAAGAATTTTCAAAAAAATCATTTGTAACAAAATATGTCATCAATATCATACATCAATTTAGGGGAAAACCCTAATGGAAAAATGCTCGAGATGTGGTAAACCAAACGATACTTGTTGGCAGGAATGTTCAAACTGCATAAAGAAATTCTATCCTGAAACCTAACTGAATAATTCCAAATTTTACGTATAATCGGGACTTTTTAGGGATAACTTACTACCTAGTCAGGTCAAATTCGTACCAATGGACTCAAAATTATTCCCAAGTTGGTAGTACAACCCCATCCGATTTGAATCCGTAATGAAATAGAAAAAAGAAGTTTTGAAAAAATCAAGTTTTCATCATAAGCAAAAGAGTGGAACGTTTAGCCAAATTAACAAATCCCGATGGGAGATATTTATCAATTTGAACAAGATCGCTAAAAAAATAAGTTTGCAAATACTAACTATTTAATTCAAAATATTGGCAGATCACAACAATGAATAATGTTACAGACATGATGAACTTAGTTTGTGTCATACCATAAAAAATAAGGACTAAGAAAAGTTTTTCAAGATGTAACTACATTTACAAAGTATGCAAAGAATGATAATGATTTTCAATCAACAAAACACAACATTTGACCAAAAAACTGCACGGTTTACATCTTGCAAGTCACATACATCAACAGATTTGAACTGTAAGGTAATTGAACTTATGTTGTAAATTCCTATCTGTGTACCCACTTTGCTTAAATTTATGTTAATGGAACCAGAATCATGACTTCGATTTTTGAGTCAGAAGAGATTCATGTTACATCTCTTGATGATGTACGTTCTACCACTTTATTTAAGAAATTGTTACATGCTGAAGCTGCGAAAAACAATATTCCTAAAACTAAAATCCACATCACAACTTCTACAAATATACCTGATGGTGGAATCGATGCATCAGTTGATACTGATAAATCCCCATCTGATGGTTTATTGATTACAGGTAAAACGGAATTCCAATTAAAAGCAGATTCTTCATTTAAACCCTGGAATGATGCTCCCATCCGATGGGAATTATTTGTTGGCGGTAAACCTTTAAAATCCAACTTAAAACCTGAAATTAAAGCATGTCTTGATGAGGGGAGATATGTTGTTGTAGACTTTCGTCATCCTATCACTCCTAGAGATTATCGAAAAGCTATAGTTCTTCTAAAAAAATATTTAAAAAAATGTGGATATGCAAAACCGAAAGTTGATGTTTTAGGTGCAAATGATATTGCTGCCTTATTGCAATCTTATCCCTCTTTAGTTTTAGAATTAAAGAGAATAGAATACCCTTCATTTCGAAATCATGAAAGTTGGTCTCTAGATAGGGATATGACAAATGAGTTAGTGAAAACAAAAGAGTATGATAAAAAAATTAAAGAAATTCAAAAAATTCTTGAAAATAAAGATGCCGCAAAACATATTCGAATAATTGCAGAATCTGGAATTGGTAAAACTAGATTTGTTTTAGAAATTACGAGAAATGAGCGTTTTTCATCCTTAGTGATTTACACAAAAGCTAATGATCAACGTTTATCTGATCTTATTGCACATATTCTATCTAATGACATTCATATAATTTTGGTAATTGATGATTGTAATCAAAGACTGGAAAATGATATTTGGAATTCTTTATCAACAAGAGGATCTCGAATCAAATTAATCACAATATTTAATGAAACTACAGAACCCAAAGATGGCTCAGATATTTTATATCCGGATACACCAAAATTATCTGATTCTGAAATAGAGCAAATTCTGACATCTTCCACATATCAAATTCCATCTGATGATGCTAAAAAATGGGCAAAATTTGCCGGAGGTTATCCCAGATTTGCTCATCTTTTAGGTGTAAATTTGAAACAATACCCTGAAGATGTTTCTAGAAGTGTGGATAATATCTACAATAGATTATTTGCAGGAAATGATCCCCCCGATGGAGATATTTCTAAAAAACGACGAAAGATTATCCGTTTTCTATCATTATTCAAAAGATTTGGTTATCGAGGAGACTTTGAAGTTGAGGCAAAAGCAATTTTTGCATTGGCAAAAAAAGTTTGTTCCGACCTGACTTGGTCTCAATTCAAAGAAATAGTTGATTGGTTTGTTTCTCGAAATCTAATTCAAGGAGGATCTACCCTTTACATCTCAGTTCCAATTCTTCAAATTGCCATGTGGAAAGAATGGTGGGAAAAATATTCTGATGATGTTACTTTGAATGATATTTTTAAAAAAATCCCTGCTTCCTATGAATTAAGAGGCTGGTTCTATGACATGTGTAAGTATGCCGCAGAATCTCAGAGAACAACTGAAATTGTGAAATTTTTACTTGGTACTTCTGGACCATTTAAAAAAATAAATTTAATTGAAGATCCAGGGGGTTCTAGATTTTTTTTAGCCTTAGCAAGCTCCATGCCAAAAGAGGCTTTGGAATGTCTTGAAATAACCATTGGTAAAAGAAGTCGAAAACAACTTTTAAAATTTAAGACAGGACGAAGAGAATCCATCTATGCTCTTGAAAAAGCTGCTGTACATGAATCATTATTCACACGTTCTGCAAATATGCTTCTTATGCTAGCAGAAGCCGAAAATGAAACTTGGTCGAATAATGCATCTGGAGTTTTTACTTCACTTTTTTCCTTAGGTCATGGTAAAGTTGCCCCCACTGCAGCTCCTCCGAAGAAAAGATTAAGTGTTTTAATAGATTCATTAAATTCTAAAAGTAAAATCAAAAGAAATTTAGCTATCAAAGCATGTGATACTGCTCTTGAAACAAGACACTTTACACGTATGGCAGGTGCTGAAGAACAAGGATTAAAAGAAATTGAACTTTGGATTCCAGAATCAAGAAAAGAAATTATTGAAGCTTATGATGATATTTTAAAATTATTGATGAAAAATTTGAAAGTATTAAAAAAAGATGGAAAAGATTTAGCTGTACAAACAATTTGTAATAAGATGAGAAGCATAATTTTGATTCCTGAATTCACTGACAAGGTTGTCTACATGTTGACTAATATTCACAAAAACTTTGGCTATGATGAACAACTTTTAGGAACAATTACAAATATTTTAGAATTTGAAAATAAAAATCTTAAACAACAAACAAAAAAGAAACTTCAGAAATTAGAATCCAATATTGTTGGAAAAGATTATGGTTCATTGATGAAAAGGTATGTGGCAATGCATCCAAAAATTGATCAATTCAAACGTGGAGTAGATTTTGACAAAGTCCGAGAAAAAGAAATTAAAAAATTAGTGAAATTTTCTGTGGAGAAAAATAATTTGAACAATGAATTAAAGTGGCTGGTTACTGAGGATGCTCAAAACGGATATCAGTTCGGTTGGGAATTGGGCAAATTTGATACAAAAATCCAATTTTTAGGCATGATAAAAGATGCACAGAAAAAAGTGACTGCCGGACATAGTACCGCTTTTCTTGGAGGCTATTTCAGAGCACTTTTTGATGGAAATCGTCCTGAATGGGAAAATCAAATTATATTTTTAGCCAAAGATTCTAAATTAAAAAAACTAGTCATTGAAATCACTCTCCGCTCTGGCCTTTCTGATAAAGTAGGATTACTTCTATTAAAATTGGCTAAAAATAAGGAATTTCCGACAACTCTGTTTGCAAATTTCAAATTTGGTTCGGTAATTCTAGATTTGAGTGAAAATGTATTTTTAAAATGGGTTGAATTTTTATTAAAACAAAAAGATCAAAAAATAATTTTTACAATTCTAGATTTGTATTATACTTATTTTGTTCATAGACAAGACAAAAAATTACCTGTAGATAGAACTTTGTCAATTCTAACTGATGACAGAATTCTCAAAAAAGATCCTAATGTTACATTCAATTCTATGGACGAATATCATTGGACTGGTATTGCTAAGGAAATTATAAAACAAAATCCTTCAATTGCATTTGATTTGGCAAGTAAAATTTTAGAATATTTTGACTCTAGTTTTTTTGGACACTATAATTCTGATTCACAAGTACTCCTTAATGAGATAAGCGTTAGTAATCCTGTTGAAATGTGGAAGATGGTTTCAAAACTAATAGTAATTCCAATGGACAAAAAAACTTATCATGTGAGACATTGGTTGAGAACGGCATTTTTTATTTTTGATGTCCCATTTGAGAACATCAGTAAATGGATTAAAAAAGATATCAAGAATCGTGCTTGGTTTATGGCTTACTCCATCCCACCAATTCTAAATAATGATGAAAACAACTTGGTGAAGAAGATGTTGATTCACTTTGGAAATCGAGATGATGTTAGACGTAATTTAATTGCAAATCTGGATACTGAAGTTTTTTCTGGATCTGCTTCTTCTCATTATTCCTCTAAAAAAGCAATTCTTAACAAATTCAAAGAATTTGAAAGTCATTTTAATATTCTTAGTTGGGCTGATTGGTATGTTTCGATATTGGAGAAAGATATTGAACGTGGTAAGGCCAAGGAAGAAAGAGAATTTTAGGCATAAATAATTCTCTAAAAATCAACTATGTGCTTGTGTTCGGATAATGGGATAGAATCTATTGTCAGTGTTAAACCTAGCAGATAATTAACCCTGAAGTGATTTGTTTGTAATTATTTAACAACAAATATTTGTTAATATTAAAAAATTTCTTTTAAACCTCATTTGAGAATTCATTTGTTATTACGTTTCATTTGTTACACGTGGGTCTTTTTTACAACGCCCTAACTATAACCCCGTGCAGGTTGTGCTCCCGTTCAAATTTGAACCAAATAATTTATTTTAGAAAACTTTTTCAAGATGTAACACATTTACAAAACGTAGAAAAAATTATGATTTCTAATCAAGAAAATGCCATGTTTGGACAAAAAACTAACTGGTCCATTACTTGCAAGTCACAGACACATTAGGATTTGAACTAAATAATGTTGGAGACTTAAACCAATCAGACAATTCCCCTTAAAAGAATATCATAATGCGTCATCTAATTTTTAGCTCAATACCGTAATTGAGTACAACTCCCTCATGTATTCTAGGACGAACATTTTATCCAAAAATCTCCGCAGTGATGCGCCACAACAATACTATACTTATCTTCGATGGGATTTTTCAGTTTTCGTGATATCAACCAATCAAACTTTGACATAATGTTGTGTGATTTAGAAAACTATTTTTTAAAATCAGTTCATAATTCTTTTTTGAAAGTTATATCAATAATTACAAAAAACAAGTTTTTCTTAAACCAAGATACTTGTCAAATACATGATCAGCATTCCTATAGCAAATCCTGAAGCTACTGCAGCACTTGAAAGATTTTTGTCACCTTCTTGGCGTATCCATCTCAATATGGTGATTATTACTTGAAATATTGCACCTGCGCCAATTGCAAGAAAAATCACCGAAGTAAACGGTGAGTAAACAAATCCGCCTATCCATGCGCCAAAAATGGCAGGAGCACCGGCAATCAATCCCAGCGCTACAAGTTTTCCTATCAGTGCTTTTCCCACCAATCCTTTTCCTCTGGACAGGGGTGATGCAATGGCAATTCCTTCAGTTGTATTGTGTATAGCAAAACCAACTATCAAAAACGTACTAAATGCAATGGAACCTAAACCCACTGCAGCACCAATTGCAAGGCCTTCACCAAAATTGTGCAGTCCAATTCCAATGGAAATCATCAATGCGATTGCAACAGGCTTTGTAATTCTGGATGTTTCTGCTCTTTTTACTAATTTATCACCAGCATAGTACAAGCCAAGAAATGACATGACTACAACTGTAGCTACTAATAATGCACCATTGAAACTGCCTGCAAGATTTTCTTCAGAGACATCTAGTGCTTCTTCAATAGAATCAATGGCCAAGAATAATAGCAGTCCTGCAGTAAGTGCCAAAAAGAAATGATATTTGTTTTTACTAATTCTTTTGATAAATGGAAGCCAAAGTAACCCAATCATTACAGGTATGATTCCAACATAAGTTCCAATTAATGCAAAAAATCCTGCAAGCTCAAGGCTAGGTGCTAATGCGGGAGCGGCAGCCTCTATCTCTTTTTCAAATCTAGTTCCGTCCTCAATTGTTAATCCAATTCTGTATGGTTCTGCCTCATTCCATGCAAAAGGTATTCTTACCAGGGCAGTTTCGTATCGTTCTAAGAATCTATCAGGTTCAACTGCTGCAGGCTGAATTCTATCATTAATGTCTGCCATTGCAATCTCTACGGGGATTGGTCCAGTGTTTCTAACAGTTACAAGTATTTCAGAATCTACAAAATCAACTTTTTCCATTGTTATTTCAGGTAATGGTACACCTAAATCCAAAACATCCGAACCTGGACCAAAAATGTATGCTATCAAAAGTACGAGAAATGCAAATGGAATTATTCCGCTTGCAATCATCTTACCTTTTGCTGGTTTGCTGCTAACTTCCATATTCTATTCCTGTTTGTAATTTTTGATCCAGGTTATCTTTAACTAGAAATATTCCAACCCAGCCTTTTTCTGAAAATTCTACCTTATGAGCATGGAAAAGATACTTGCCAGGAAATTCATACTCAAACTCCATAATGCCACGTTCGGTTTGGGATAGAGTAATCATATCAGTGTAAAATGATGGCACCAGATCAGTTCCGGTCGGATAATATTTGTACAGATTACCATGCAGGTGAAGGTTGTTTATCGGATCAAACTCAACCATGTTCACGACATAAATGCGGACTAATTCATTGGCATTAATTTCAATTGGATGATGTTGATAGTAAAATGGAATCGTGTTTGCAGCATAGAAATTATTTTCTCCATCAAAGTCCGTATCCAAACCATTTAGAACCATGACCATTTCATCTGCTGCAGGTCTGCTCTCTTTTGGATCAACGATGAAGACGCCATACAGACCACGTACAATGTGTTCTTCAAGGGGCATTACGTGACAGTGGTATGGGTGAACTCCTACTGGTCCTGCTTCAAATTCATAAGTAAATTGTCCTCCACCGGAACCCACTATCTCAAATACTCCGTCCATCTCTGCTGGATGGATTCCGTGAAAGTGCATCGTGTGCTCTTTTGAACCGTTGTTGATGAAGTTTATGCGGACAATGTCCCCTTCAGTAGCCCTTATTGTTGGACCTGGAACCGTTCCATTGAAAGTCCACACATTAAAGAAGATTCCAGGGGAGACTTCCATAACTTTATCATCTTCGGCAATAATTGTAAATTCTCGTAGGGTAGTGCCGTCAGGCAATGTAGAAACTTCTCCGTAGTTAAATTCTCTCAAATACTCCATTGGATCAAACTCCACAGTAGCTTCGGTGTATTCAGGAACAGTCGTCGTGGTATATACAGGATCAATTATTTCACCTGATGTCTTTATTACACTACCAGAATGCGTAACAAAGACATTATCTTCTAGCTGGGCACTAATATCTCCTGAAAATGTAAAGTAAAGTGCAGACATTGCAAATATTACAAATAGAGACGTAATCATAATTTTAGAATGAGGTTTTGCCATTATAGACATTTGACACACTGTTCAATTGTAATATAAATTTAGCCTAGGCTAACTTTTTTAGCATCATGCAAATTTGTTAGCATACTGCAAGTTTAGAAGAACAAGTCAACCAAATTAGGGGACAGTCTTGCAAAAACAAGCAGGAATTCAATCTTCTAATATTTGTTCAAAAGTTTGTTTAGTTAAAAAGAGCAAGCAAATCTGGTCTTGATTTTAACAGAGTGATGAATTTTCTTAGTTGTTTCAGTGTTTTTGGGTTTAGATGATGTTCCATTCCTTCCACATCTTTGTTTGCAATTGAGCTATCTACTCCAATAATCTCAAAAAATTCTAAAAGATCGCTGTGTTTTTGGCGAATTTCACTAGCAATGCTTTTTCCTTTAGGATTTAATTTTAAGCCATAATATTTTGTGTATTCGATATACCCTTCTTCATCTAATCTTCTTAGCATTTTGGTAACACTGGGCGGACTCACGTCCATAAAATTTGAAATATCTGAAGGCGTAGCATATCCTTTTAGCTCAACTAATTCAGAGATTACCTCAAGATAGTCTTCCATTCTTGTTGTAAATTTTGAGCTTTTTTGACTATGAGCTTTTTTTATGGATTCAAGTCTTTCTCCTTTTTCATCAAATGTTTTATTTTTTTTTAACATTATCATTATCTTGATTCATTAGACAGTCATAAATTATTAGTGTATTGAATTTCCCTAATTGAATATACATGCTATTTTGCACACGAATCAAACACATCAGAAGGATTTGATTCTCAATCTATGACTAATGTTTGGATAGAATAATTTCTTCTTCTTGTATGAACATCCTTAATTCTTTGAGAACATCAAGTCGTGAAATATATCTGAAATGAAATTGTACCACCAGTATTTTTTCAAGCTTTTCTAGAGTTGTTCCGTTAGAATAATTTTTAGATGTTCTTCTCGTATCACTGTGAGCAGATAGTTGATTCTGCTGGTATTCACCATTTTTTATCCACAGAAACTTGAGAATCAGGCCTGTATCTGTGCCATAATCCACCCAAAATGATAGCCATAGATACCCAAAATACACCGACTGCAACTACAGACATGACTCTAAATCCATTTACCAACTCCATTGGGGCAGATATCTCATCAGGATTTGGAGGCATTAACACAAACACTATTGCTATGAAGACACCATAACCTAAAACTCCTGTAATTTTTGATTTTGATTTTATCTTTTTTGATATTTGATAAAATGCTACGGCGCCAAATCCTGAAATTGCGATAAATGCCAGATACAAAACTGATCGTAACACTACAGTTTCTGCGTCACCTACAGTAGGAGGATTTGCAGGATATTTTAAGAATGGAATAAAAAATAATGTCAACCACATCACTCCTGCAAGGGTGATTGCTTTCTTTAGATCATTTCCTTGGGGTAACGCATGTCTTGATAATGCATAGACGATTCCGAATAATGCTCCAATTGAAGTGCCCAAAATTGTACCAGCTAAAACTTGTCCGCCTTTCTGCCAGTCCCGATACGCATCATACTCTACCCAAAATTGGGGCGTATCTTTTTCCTCACCTGATGCAAACAGATTTTGATTTTCGATTCCTATTGCTGTATCTAGATACGGTTCTACTATTGCAAGATTTGCCACACCATGAATGGTTCCTGCCAAAGCCCCTGAAACCAAAACGATTACCAAGAAAATTACTGTTTTCATCTCACATCACTTAATGACAAGGAAATCCTGCTGCATGTCGCATGTCGTGGGTTAGTTCATGAATGTAAAGATCAGTAAATGCCTGTTCTCCCAATACGACACTGAAGATGTGTCCTTGATCATAACCTACGAAAAATAGTCCAAATGCAAAGACTGCTGCCAAAAGTGCAATCGCAATGATTGGAACTGTGGATTTTGAAACTGTAATCTCTTTTGATTGTGACAACATGGAACTAGATTTAGTCAATTTATTTAAATCGTTGGATGAATCATCCAATTTATAAATACTAGGCATGAAATAAAAATCATGCAACAGCAAGTAAAGACATTGCAAAGAATTGTAACAAGAAAGGGAACCAGCAAGGCTTTGACTTTCAGCATGCCTCACGTTCTAAAATCAATCATATACCTTTCTAATCAAAAATATGTCAGCCGTGCAAGCTTTTGTCAAGAACTCAAAATAGGGGAAGGAGCTGTCAGGACATTAATTTCACATTTGAAAGAACAGGGATTAGTTGATTCCATTAAGGCAGGAACGTTTCTTACAAGCAAAGGAAAAAAGTTTGCAGAAAAATTCTGCAAGGCAATACCATCACAAACTTTTCTAAGAAAATGTTGCCTGACAAACGGGAAGCATAACTGTGCCATGTTATTGAAAGGTGAACATGCTGATGGCATCGGCAATGGAATGATACAAAGGGATTTTGCAATACTTTATGGTGCTAGTGATTCTCTAACTTTGATTTTCAGAGATGGTGAATTTGTTTTTTCGGGAGATCAGATGAGATGCTTTGTAGACGAATTGGAAATAAGGGATAATTTGATAGAATCATTAGATCCCAAAAATGGAGATGTTGTGATTATCACTTCCTCAGATGACAAGTTTGTGGCAGAAATTTCTGCGTTTAATACCGTCATAGGTACTTTGGCAACTCATGAAAAATATTGATTGTTTTAAAATTATGTTCTAGTCCTGTAGAACTAATGAGTTTCTTAAATGACCGTTAATTTTATAATTTTTTGTTGATAAAGAAACCAAAAGTTTTACTTACAGAAAAATATGACATATCAAATAAAATTTTAAGTGAACTTGCAAACTTGGAATCTAGACATATTTTATTTGCCATTATGAAGCAACCTAAATCAGCTCAAACTATTTCAAGAGAGCAAAAAATCCCCTTAAGTTCGGTCTACAAAAGAATCACATCACTGAAAGAATGCTCATTAATTCATGAAAAAGCAGATTTTGCCATGAGTGGGCACGTTGCCAGATACTATCAGAGTAAAATAAAAGACATTGAAATAATCATTACGAAATTTGAGCCTAAAATTAGTTTTACGAAAAACAAATTGATAAAAAATGACTAATCTGACATCATTGAAAGAATGCATTCTCTGCGGATGTATTTTTACCAATTATGCAATGACAAAACAAAAAACAGCGTGTTCAAAATGCCATAATTTTTTGGCGACATGAAATGCTCTTGCCAAAGAACTAGCAAACTAAGTAGCAATTCAAAAATGAAACATATGATAAATTTCAAATCTCTTTGTCTTTGATCTCAAGAAAAACAGAATAACAGAAATAATTACAGAAAAAACTAGACAGGAATTTAAAAGCACTCCAATAGCTTTCTGCATTACTGAAGAATTATGATTTCCGTTTAGAAATGTTAGGGGACACGGTCGTGTCCATTTATTTTTGTTAACAGATATTGTTTTTTGAAATTTTTAGAATGTTACAATATGAAACCTAGATTGTATATTGTAGAAATTACTTGTTTGTAAGATAATTTTTCAAATGATTACATCGATGAGGATTTGAATTCCTGACAGAATTTCCAATAATTATTGTAAACAAACCCATTAGGATTTGAAGGTTTTTAGTAACTATTTTGAATTCATTTTCATCATATCCATTCCTTTTTCAGAATGTAGATGGAATATTGCAACATAGTTTTTCTCATCAACAAAAGTCAATTCCCCTTCAACTCCAGACATACTTTCAAACATTCTTGGAATCATAGATATTTTTCCCATTGTCTTACCATAATTTCCTTGTATCTCCCAAGTTATCATTGGAGCATTTACTACAAGAGTCGATTTTTTTATAATTAACTCACCGTTAGATTCAGCTTTTAAGATTGCAGATTCTGAAGTCAAAATTCTTGGTTTAGCATCATCATTCCATGTTACTAAATAGGGCATTCTAAATTGTGAATACCCTGCTTGTCCTGGAATTGAATCAAACACATCTATCTGGAACATGAATGGTCCTCCTCCATAGGGTTCAGAACCAGGCAAACCATTTGTAAAAACGTAAACTTTTGCCATTTGATCTTCAGGGATATTTTTCAATTCTGGTACATATAATGTTGGAAAATTAATCATCTTACTCATCATATCTGCCATTGCAGAATCTGAAATCTCAGTGTGTACAAAGTATACTTTGTTTCCATTGAAATAACCATCAATCATTGGCATGATAACTGGTACATCTGCATTAAATGGCGTATTTTGTTTCATCATACTCTGATTCATCATTTCCATTGATTGGTTTGCCATATCTATCTGGATAATTTGATTTTCAACTAGAAATATTATTGCATTGAGAACATCATCTTCAGATATTTGTCCTTGTCCATACCATACAAAGATATTCTTAATCCAGTCTGGAAGTTTTGGTTCCTCTGCAAAAGAATTTGGAATAATAACTCCAATTAATAATAAAATGACAAAACAGGCTATGGCACTATGTTTATTCACATTCACAACTAACATTTCCTTCTTTTTTAGGATTACAAATTTTGCAATCTAAGAGACATTGGTCCTCAGGACAATAACCACAAAACTGTTTTTTCTGTTTCAATTATTTCAATCCCTTGTTGGTTCCAATCATTTCATAAGAACTTCCATCATAGGATATTTTGTAAACTTCTTGGAATCCTCCAGAAGAGTATCCTCCAACATATAGATAGTTATTTTCAGAATCAGCTGCGATACTTGAAACCGTAAGATCAATGTGTTGCATGCGTTCCCAGGATTCACCAAGATCATCGGACTGTGCAATTCCAAATGTTTTGACTGATGCAAATAATTTTCCTTTATCATCAAATGCCAATGCAGAGATAGGCATTTTTTGGTATGTATCAAGATGAGTCCAATCCTTCCCATCATTGTTTGATTTAAAAATCCCATTTCCAGTTCCTGCAAATATTAGTTCAGAGTCATTAGGTGAAATTGTCAATGCAGAGACATATTCTGGATACTCTAGCGTTTCCCAAGTCTTTCCAGCGTCAACAGTCTTGAATAATCCTCTTGCTCCGCTGTCAAACCCGATTATTGTTTCTGGATTTTGTTTACTTATTGCCATTGCATGAAAATCTACGGGTGGATCTATTACATTAGAAACATGCTCCCAAGTTATTCCACCGTCATTACTTTTTATCAATCCTGTA
Source organism: Candidatus Nitrosopumilus sp. (assembly GCA_029263475.1). Taxonomy (GTDB): domain Archaea; phylum Thermoproteota; class Nitrososphaeria; order Nitrososphaerales; family Nitrosopumilaceae; genus Nitrosopumilus. The sequence continues at coordinate 13,180 of JAJCXK010000025.1, read as the reverse complement.
TTGCCACCTGTTGATGGATGACCACTTGCATACAATGGAACACCTGGAATTGGTGGTGCATTAAATGCCATATAGTCTGCTCTTACTTTGTCTACCTTAACTGGAGGTGCGTTGCTAATACTTTGATAGAAATCTCCATGTGTGGCAATATACAAAATTGAATGGTCAGTAGGATCTAATCCTAATCCATGAACGTGACGCCAATCAACTGTTCTAGGATCATTGTCTGTAGATTGTTCCATATTTGGGGATTCTTCTACAATTAATGTTGAAGCCCCCACAGTAATTATCACAACTAAAACTATTACAATACCTGCAATGAGTAGAATTGAGTTCATTTTTTATTTTCCTTCATACTGCAACAGCTTGGTTGTTGTAACCCTCTAGATATCCAATATATTGAAAATAATAACGCCCCCACAGAGATGATTTTTAACTCTAATCCTTGCAATGGAAAAACTGCAAGACCTCCTACCGCCCCTAGAATCACAATAAGTGGTGTAGTACATGCAGGACATCCTGGTGTAAATACTGCAAAGGCACTTCCTGCAATAGTGGTACCACCAGATTTTTTCAGATTAGTTCCTGTTGCTCCTTTAATCTTATACACAAGTAATGAGATATTCACACCAGCTAGTATCGCAACTACAACTGATAATGAAAGTGAAGTGCCAAGATACAATGGCATTGATTCAGCTACAACGCCAAAGTGAAGTTGAAGCATTGACATTGACAAAAAGTAATGCAATAATCCAAATCCAAAACTAGCTAGAAATGCAATCATTGCATATCTACGTTGTTTTAGAATCATTGTAATCGTATTTAGCTTGTTCATGTGATGTGTTGGTATATTTTGGAAACTATTTAAGGTATAAAGTATATACCAAGATACTAATGGTACGTAGATCAAATGTTGTATTATTTTGTCCTTTGCAAGGAACTATTGATATTATTGGAAAAAAATGGGCATTACTTGTGGTTTATGAGATTGGTAATCATGGAAAAATAAGATTCAACGAACTAAAAAATGAACTTTTAGGAATCACCTCAAAATCTCTAGTAAATACACTGGAAGGTCTACAAGACAGTGAATTGATTTCAAAAGAATCATTCAGAGAGACCCCTCCACGAGTAGAGTATCGTCTAACAAAAGATGGTAAAGGGTTGTATGACATTATTATTCCACTTATTCGATGGTCTGCATTAAGAAAAGGAGCAGTTGTAAAGGAATGCTCATGCAAACACAAACCCAAGAATTTAGGAGTTTAATCAGTTCAAATCTTAAACGATCTGAACCATTTTTGGGATTTATTTGAAATTAACTGATTGTTGCTAAATCAAAATTTGTATAGTAGAGTTACTTGAACTGTTAAATTCTAAAATTATAGGCCATAATAAATTCTTGCAGAATTAGTTTGAAACTCAACAACTTTTAGGTTCTCAATGGGTATTGTCTAATTAGTTTGATTCCCTCACAGATCTAGACGTGAATTATGTTTAAAATCAAGTTTCAAACCCAAGAGTCAGAATCCATATCAAACTTTACTGGAAAATCAGCCATAGATTTTGCACCCAATACATTCTCAAAGATACATTCTTCAGAGCAGTATGTATTGTATTTGATAATTTCTTATCACATTCAAAACAAAATTCTACTATGTGCATGAAGAGTCTGAATCTGAATAAATCATTTAAAGAAAAAACTCTGGACTGTTTCTAATTCATCTGAATCATATTTTTTAGAAAAGTACAATTTTTTCATTTGTCAAGAATGATCGTGGAGTTGTTAAAAAAAAGTAAAAGAACTGCTTAAAAAATAAGAAATAATTGAAAATTTGATATGGTTAAGAACGTTTTAAACAATGCCCATTCATATCTGAATCAATTTTATACTTTTTCGTTATGCCACGAACTTTTGTGAACGTGAACCATGAACCTAGGAAGATATGAAACGCGTTCATGAATACATGTTTGAAGAATTAGACGGAATTAATTCTCTGCATTTTTTGCAATTGCAATTTAAAAACTGGAACACAGCCCATGCAAAATCCCGGTTGATTTCCTTTAGAGCGCTTTGGACTCAGGGGGTAGAGGTGGACTCGTTCCTAATTATAATATGACACAATCAAAGATAAACATGTCTGTGGATTTGTACTGAAATCCATCAAAAATATTTGAAAAGTTTTTGAAAATCTTGAAAATATTTTATTATTCTTTGCATTTTTCACATACAGCTTCGGGATTCTTTTCATCGGTAATCACGTTGACTCCAGACGAGAAGCATTTAGAGCACAATCCTATCATGAGATTAATGATTCTGAAAATATACATTAGAATCATTTGATTGAAATTTTGTTCGATCAAGGTTAACGGATTTCAATCTCGGAGGTTATCTAGTTTTTTTGTCATGCATGCCATTGTAAAAGAATTCTTTGGATTCATTTGGGATTTGATTGCAGGCAACTAGTGTTACAATAATCAGTTCCTCTTGAGCCAATCTTTCAATACTTTTCAAGAAAGCCCCATTATACTTGGGGTAATGAACATGTGTAATTGTTATCTTAACATGAGTTTGGATGAATCATATCATGATCCTAACATTTGTGAATTGGAGTGTCATAATTTGGGATTGCTCAATTGGCAATCAAAATAGAAAGTTTAATGAATAATTCATGAAAACAACACAAATTGGCTAGAAAGACAGGCTCGCCCAGGCAGCCAACCATACACAAATGCACCATTTGCGACTATGTGTCAAAGAAACACGGTTCTCTTGTATTACATGCAAAGGAAGAACATGATATCGAATTGTAATATCTGAAGTCGCAATACACTTTGTGTATTCTCCCAAAATCAGTTCAAGAGGTAGTACTGGTGTGGACCTTCAGATCAGAATGTACGGATTGCTTAAACAGATGATGAATCATGATCAGAATTTTTGTTATTAAAAAATTAGATTGTTAAGACATAATCCTCAAAAGTACTTTTATTAAAAATTGGTTTGGTAGGTACAATCGCAAAGTCATCGTCAAATGTGTGTGTGGCAAAAAAATCAGAATTACTTAGAAATTTCTATAATAAATCTTGAAGAAATTAGTGCCAAATCTAAACGCCTAACTATATCCTCCTACATATTGTGCTGGGGACATAGTTAGTAGGACTATTTTCGTACCCACGTGGAAATAAAATCAGAATAAAAATTATTTAAATTTAAAAAATTAGAAAACAAGAATATGGGATTTTTTGATACCGAAAAAGGAGTGGAACAATACATCAAGATGGCTGAAGGTTATGATGGCGCAGAATTAATTACAATTTTAGAAAAGTACCTGCCTGAAAATTCAACTGTTTTGGCGACTACAAAATGTGGTTTGAGCAAAAAATCAAAAACGTTTGAGAGTTGTCGGATCATTATTTTTCAAAATTGGACATCTTTGAAAAGTATCTAAACAAGATATGAAATTCCAAGAAACCCAAAACTCAGTTAGGAGATAATGATCATGCCAGATGAGTCATGCAGACATTGGAGTGGAGAACTATGCATGTTCTCACAGATGGGGAATCTCAAAAACAAGAGGGTAACAAATCACAATGAACTGCAATAGGATATCAAGATTTAGAATGAATTGATTTTCTGAAAAGAAATTACATTGCCCCATTTATTGGAATGACTTTACCAAATCGACAATTTCCCCTAGCAAAACATCATCTGGATTCACAAAAAAAGTTCCAAGTGCTGCAATAACTACCAAGGAAACCGCACCTACTATTCTTATCATGATGTCTTTTTTGTTGTGTTTTTTTTGCTCTTTTGACAGTCCTTCAAGAATTGTCTTGGCGATTTTTTTTGTCAGATCTTTCTCATCGACCAAATCCCCATTCAGTTTGGCTGAACTGATGTTGATGTTACTCACAAACGGGAAATTTAGTGCGTTGCATTCTTTGCAATTGATGTTTCTTATCGTAATTTTAAACAAAATACCGATAAAAAATACGGAATAAACTGCAACAATGCTGAGAAAGGGAATCAAGTCTCCTTGAACAAACAGATAGCCATAAACTAAAACAAAAAAACCCAAGGGTGGTAAAATAAAGGCAAAATTTTGTTTTGCTCGGGATGATTGAAAACTCCTTTTTTTATGAGACTGCAACTTTAACGAACCACAGTTAGAACAATGTCTTAATGGACAAACTCTGGTCATATCGTTGTATTTTGTTTGACATAAGGGACATCTCTTCATTTCTGTGGTAACATATTGTTCATTTATTGATAAAAATGTAAACTTGAACCTATCTAAAATATAGAATGTTTGAACTGATCTGACAAAACATGATGAAAGATCTGTCTGAAATCATCTTACGGGGAATAATTGCCAGATTCGGACATAATCATTTTTCATCAGAATAGAATTATTTTTTTTACACGTGGATATGGAAATGACCTCCTTGACTATATCCCCCTACACATTGTGCTTCCAATCTAATATGAACCAGATATTTTATTTTAGAAAACTTTTTCAAGCTGCAACTATATTTACAAAACATACAAAGAACAATGATGATTTCCAATCAACAAAGTACAGCATTTGGACAAAAAACTGCACGGTCCATTACTTGCAAGTCACAGACACCATCCAATTTGAGTCCATGAAAATAAGAAGTTAAATCGATCTTACAAATTCATCTAGGGGTTTAATCTTCGTAGATAAATGCAATTTTTAGTCACAAATATGATAGATTAAAGATAGTTTTTGCAAGTCTTGAAATATCGTTTCATAAACCATTGCAAAAATGACAAATCATCATCTTTGGTTTGGGATTTTTCAAGAGCGTTATAGTATGAACGTCTGTCCCCATAATCAATGTCAAGCAATGGATAACCAAACTTGTTTAGAACATGGTTCATCATCAGTCTGGTAGTTCTGCCATTTCCATCTCCGAATGGATGGATTGTAACAAATTTCAAGTGTACCAAAGCTGCAAGTTCTACGGGATTTAACTTCTTTTTGTTTACATTATACCATTTAAAGAATCCATTTACCAAAAGTTTTACAGCAGTGTGAGGAGGAGGAATGAATTGACTTTGTTCTATAGCCACATCATAATCCCTGAGTAATCCTGCAATGTCAGGTTTTGTTTGTGCAAATAGTTTTTTGTGCCATTTTTTAACCACATTCATAGATAGATCTTCTTTTTGTTTTATCACATCTAGAAATAATTTTTGATGTATCTCAGTTTCTTTAATGTCTCTACTAGGTCTGTTTGATGGAGTTAAACCATATTCTAAAAGAAAAGATGTATCCTTCAGAGTCAAAGTGGAACCCTCAATTCTTTGTGTATTGTATGTAAATTTAACAGAAAAAGAATTCAGATTCTTTTCTTGTATTGATGGGGGAATCTTATTTTGTTCCTTTTTGTAATTTTTGTAAATTTTTTCCAGACTTGGAATCCATTCTTCTCGCTCTATTCCCAGCGCAAAATTCTTTTTTCTGTCCTCAATATCTGAAGGGATTGCTTTTCCAATGTATTCTTCTCGTTGTTTTCGTTTTCCTTTCTTTGAATCATGATACAGATAATAATAATCCTGATTTCCTTTGCGTCTGTATACTACAGTTACCATAAATTACATTACCCAGGAATTTATATAAGATTTACTAATATTATTAAATATTCCTGGGGAAGATATAATATCAAATAATAGGCATAAATACCCAGGAAATATTCTGAGTTTCATGAATTTGTGGAAAATTTCCTGTGTAACAAGCCTATAAGTTCCAGATACATTAGGGTTTGACTTCCTCGAGAGATATTGTCTAATTAGTTTGATATCCTCATGAAATTAACAATGAAACTGTATTCTAAGCTTGTTCCAGCTATGGTGGAGGTCGGGCATCATACCTCAATGACCCCGAAGAAGTGGCATCTGTCTTGATGAAGGTTGGCCAGAGGGCCATGAGCGAAATCAAGGACGTGAGAGGCAATCACCTGATCGTACAGGAAAAATGCCCGTATAGAAATCAGCACCAGCCAAGCTGCGGATGCGACAAAAATATCTTGGTTGACTTGGACCAGCCGCGAGTAAGGGTGAACAACTTTAACAGCTCCTCCATCGACTTCTCTGTCTGGGTGTTTGTTCGAGACTAAGGTGCCCAATTCAAGGTAAAGAGCAACATGAGAATCATGATAATCAAGGAGTTCAAAAAGCACAATATTGCGATACCATGGCCAATACAGACAGAATATCATAGCAGTGTGGATGATGAACTCAAGGATCTGAAGAAAACTGAACCAATTAGGAAAAAAACCCTAAAGGAATTTGGCACTGGTGATCTTGATCTCAACACATCGGATCCAAAAAAGGTCTCTGATGACGAGTCTTGATGGTTGTCATGTAATGGAAAAACAATTTCTTAAGTCCAGAAAGAAGAAGAAGAAGAAAGGATGGCTATGTCCTTTTCTCCGTTCATTCTTCCTCGTCTCCAAAGAGTTTCTTTGTTATTTTTTTACCTGGAAGTTCTTTTTTCTGTCTTGCATTGACGGCAATGACTGCCATGTCTATCTTGGCAGAACTCCGGTAACTGCAAACAGTTGCATAAACTCGTGATGTGCAATTTTTCTTTCCTTCTTTGTCATGGACTTCATGTCCTTGAGAATCTGCTCCATCTTCTCTACTGCCTCATGCGTTTCCAGCAGGCTTCCTCCCAGTGTGTTTGGATCCTTTGCCTTCATCACTGCCCCGTACGTGCGGCATTCTCCTTTTGGAATGATCTTGTTTACTCCAAGGTTTACCTCATCCATGTCTGATTTCAGGGTCATTACTGACACTCGCATAACATGATCAGTTGCGCATGTCTCTATGCTGTACATCCAATAGTTTGCGTGATTTCTAAGGGGTTTGATGATCTTCTTTGTCAGATCATCGTCTACTGAACCGTCATGACTGTAGTATGGTGCAGCCGCGCCGGGCTGATATGCTGAGAACAGTAGAGTTGCAATTGTAAGTAATGCCATAGTTGAAATTCTTGCCTTCATTTCTTATCACTTGAATGTCCTTAGCAATTCATCATCAAAGCATGGTGGCGTTTTCTTCTTTTTCAATCGGTTGAGAATGATGTCTGTAATTTGCTGCATTTTTTATCATTCCTCCTCTGTCAATGACAATCCTCTCAAATCTTCCCATGTGCAATCTTTGAGATGTTGCATTGTAACGTTCTTCATTGAAAGTTTTCGTCCTTCTTGTACTGGCATACTTGCAACCAGACTTGTTCTAGACTCGGATTGTCTAACCTCTGAGAGGATTTGTTGTGTGCTCATGAAGTGAGAAATTGCAATTTTGGTATTAAGGACAGAGAATTTTGTGTAGATTCAAAATAAATTGAACCAGTTATTTTTAGCATGAAATGAGTCATTTGGTTGTCTTTGTACGCATAAATAGTCAACTCATATTGTCTGTGTATGGGGCTTTCAACTCCAAACCTTTTGGCACTCAAAGTTTTTTCACCTTCCTCAATTCTTGATAATTCGTTAGGATTCTTTGAATTTCTAAAATATGAAACCAAAACATTTCGTGATGAAGACATCATATCCAAAGATGATCTTTTGGATGCAATGTCCAAAAGTATCAAGATAAAACGAGTTGGAAAAGCAAAGAAATCAGATATTGTAAAACAGTTTGAGGAGTTTGCAAAGAAATTGGACAGAGCATTGTTCATTAAAAATACCCAAGATGAAATCATTGCGATAAAGTGGAAGCGGATAGATGATTTTTGTGGGTTGCTACGGTTAATTGAAAGAAGCGATGAAAGAAAGGTTCGATGGGCGTTGTACCACATTTTTATTTCCGGAACTCTGAAAATTCCAAAAGATAAGATTGCTGAACTGTTAAAGGAATTCAAGATCAAGAATCTGGAAAAGATACTTGTAAAAATTATCAAGGCAGAGACATCATCTGGATTGGATGCTGAATTTGATGGAAAATATTTTGTGATCAATCACGATGCAGGAGGCAAGATAGTCTCTCATTACTTGGCGGATGCCATTGAGGAGCCATCAAGAAGGTCTCCGGGCGAATTGGAAAAAGAGATCCTGGAACTAATTGACGAGGGGTCTTACTCCAACCAGGAAATTTCCCAGATGCTAGTTGTTGATGAAGGACTCGTGTCAAGAACGATTGGCAAACTACGAGATCAGGATAAGATAGTTCTGTCAAGCTTTGGCAAGCGTGGTGCAAGATACTTTACCACAAACTGTGAGAACTGCCCGTTTGGAACAACAAAGGCATCGTGCAGAAAGGAGGCCTTGTCATACGTCATCTCCTCGTTCATGCAGGACTTTGGATTGGATCTTTCTGCAAATGACTTTGACTCAGTTGAGGCAAATCAGGCCCTTCTCAAAATCAAAAGAATTGTAATGATGGCAAGAAAGGAAAAGAACACAAAGCTTGAGAGGGACATAGGGGAGAATCTCACCATCTTGCTCTCAAAGGTGGTCGACAAGTTCATTGAGATTGAGACTCCTGACAAAAAATCCCCCAATGTACCTGAATTTAAGATTCTAGGCATGTCCAATCTTACCAATCTTCCAATGCTGTACCAACTGGGGCTCAAAAAGGGAGCACAGGGAGGAATACACCTAATGGATGAGATGCTTCATCGGGCATCAAAATCAATTAAAAAGGAAGACAGAATAAAAATCCGAAAGCAGGCCCTAAGTGAGACAAACAGATTCCTCAAAAATATCGGACTGGATGAAAAAAATTCCAGATGATTTACAGATATTTCAAAAACACGTTTGAGAAAATTCACCCCGCATTCTGTTCACCCATGTTTTGTGGGTTAATCCTCGCATTAGGGATGGTCATCTAAACTGTCATGATTGTAAAGTCATCAAACAGGTCTTCTGCCCTCTTGATTATTTTCTTGTCATCAGCATCAGGTTCTGCTGTGATTAGCACAAGATTCTCACCGATTGGAACGCTGATGACCAGTTGTTTGGTCCTCCTTGATGCGATATAGTCGATGGGACCAAGTACATCATCCAGTTCCTGTCTCATCTTAAAGTCCAATTGCATCTGCATGTATGTCATCCGTACCTTGTCATCCTCAAGCAGCGGCTTCATTCCATTTCTGAATCCACCTGCGACAAGATGTCCAAGATGGTTGATGACTCCGACATGCCTTACCTTATCATCCTCTGCCAATTTTTGGCAGACCACATCAAGATCCTGTATCTGTTTGGGAGAAAGTATGGTCATGCTATTGCACTCTCGTTTGTTTTTTAGTTCAGGTATGGGAAGGGATACAAAATGCTTGCAATTTTCCTGATTCACTGTTTGGCATGCCAAGTTAATTTGCCCTCTCAGATAAAATGACCTCGTTGTTTTGGTTTTTGGAACTCATCATGCCAGAAGACTTCTCGTGTGTTTTTTCATGGGTTAGGACATTTTCAAAGTTTCCTTCCCAGAAATTCCAAACAAATCTGCAATCTTTACAATGATATGTCAATTTATTTTTCCACCTATGATGTTCTCGTTAGAAAATGCATCATCATCTACAAGTATCCAAGACAATCCCAAGAAATCCGTTATATTGATTTCAGGTACGGTGACTGGACGACGGGGTTTGACTTCACTCCCAGCCATTGCATAATATTCATGGGTTTTCTGGTTGTGTCTGGTTAACATTATTTGTTGTGTCATGAATGGATAACAATGCAAGAGTGTATTAAGACAAAAGATTTTTGCTCAAAGTCAATCTCAAAATAACCAGTTGATTTGATGCACGACATAATCAACTAGTATTGGGATTAAAAACGGGATTACAATCCAACACAACGATGGAAAAATATTCAAGAACAAATGAAATGCTTCAAAAAGTAAAAAATTCCAGAATTATGCCACCACGTCATAAAAAAGCATATTATGAATTCTATGTAATTTCAGTAATTGCGATCATAATGCTTTCGCTGGTATTGTAGAATGGAATTTAAGAATGCATCAGGATGTTGGTCACCTAACGCAATATTTGCATGGAACAAATCCTTTTTCTTTGGCATTTTCTAATGTGTCTGGTGTGAAATAAACCCGGTCATCTTTTGATACGGGATAAATATGGCATTCGGGTTTCATCTCTGCCAAGTGATGCACTAACATGTCTGATTTCTTTCCAAAAAATCCTGGCAAATCACACATACCCCACACTGTAGTGTAAAAAAACTAGCGTGAAAAATCACCAAAAGTAATTTCATAATGTTCTAATATACATTTCATTTTTTGCTCTTCAAGTTTATGTGATTTCATACTTCGTCAAAAATCTTCTTACATATTATGCATTCTCGCTTGTTTCCCAATTCTGGTATTTCAAGAGATGGAAAATGATTGCAGTTATCTTGATTTGTTGTAACGCATTCCTTCGTCATTTCACACTCTCCGACAAATCAATTTCTTCTTTTTGATTTTCTGAACTCTTTATGCTTGAGGAATTCTGATGTGTTTTTTCATGTATCAAGACGTTCTCAAAGTTGGCCTCCCATGTATCCCAAACAAAACTGCAGTACCTGCAATGATAAGTCAATTTACCTGATGATCTCCTTTGACGTTTACTTTGGAGAATGCTTTACCTGTAAAGATCCAATGTAATTCAGTCATATCCGGGCCATTGATTCTATGCATGATGTAAGGAAGGGGCTTTTGAACCCCTCCCAACCAAAGATGACACAGTTTGGTTTTATGGCTATGTGTGTGTAACGTGATTTGCTGTGTCATGATATCCGGATGAAGAAAGAGGTATTAAGACAGGATATTTTTGCCTAAACACAATCTCAAGGTATCTGGTTGATTTCATTCAGGATTAGCACAAATTTTATACCTGAAACACAACATTTGGCGCATCTCAATTGAGAGGAAATCAATGACAGGGAAGAAAATACACAAGAAAATATTTCACACGGATGACAATGATGACGACTAGACATATCAAATGAAAGTTCATAACACAAAAATTCAAACGTCTTGAGTAAAATCCATACAAAGTCAACTGATTGACTTTATCTATAACTAAATCAAAAGACCTCGTTGTTTTATTCTACTTTGAAGTCATAGATTGCATGAATCCAAGTAGTTGTTTTGTATGTGGAAGAATACACTATGACGAAGTTAGTGGGTATTGTTCATACCAGTGCAGTCTTATCGCATTGACAACAAGACGGAAATTTTATGACAAAAAATATCTTAGATGATCCTTTAGATGATAACCATGATCACGTCACATATGCAGAGGGTGCTTTTTGTAAATATCGTGAAGACAAACTTGAAAGAATGATGAATCCTGCTTTAGACTTTGTTTAGAGAAAGATGCTGTTTGGTATGGGGCGTAATGGTGTGAATCTAAATAAAAGTTAGATGTAAAAAATGCGGAAAAGATTTTGAGATGCTTAATTTGATTTTTTGTAATCAACTGCTTAACATAGAATCGCTGAACATCATTTCACAAATTAGCCTTTCCTGATGTTGAAAAAAATTCTAACTTTAGATACAAGATTATGGGGAATGATGATAGACGGCGGTTTTTATTAATTGCAGGATCTTTTTTGTTTCGAATGGTTTTTGTAACTGATATGTAATCGAGATACGTTGAAAGTAGCCATAGTGTATAACAAAAAATCCATCGATGAGAATGACGTCATCAATGTCTTTGGAATGGTGACAAAAGAACACTATGGAATCAAAACTGTGGAAAGAGTTGCAAAGTCTCTGGAAAAAGGCGGACATTCCGTAAAAATCATCGAAGGCGGCATGAACTTTATCGAGGACATGAAGGATTTCATGCCTAGAGTGGTTGCAGGAGATCGTCCAGGAATGGTCTTTAACATGGCATATGGAATACAGGGACAGAATCGCTACACCCACGTTCCTGCAATGCTTGAGATGCTGGGAATTCCCTATGTGGGTTCTGGCCCTGAGGCACATTCTGTCGTACAGGACAAGGTGATGACCAAGATAGTATTGCAAAAGAACAATCTTCCAACCCCTGGATTTTGGGTATTCTCATCAGCGGATGATGAGTTTGATGACCTTGTGTTTCCTGTAATCGTAAAGCCAAAGATGGAATCCACCTCGATGGGAATGGAGGTCGTCTACAAATGGGAGGATTTGCGCAATGCCGTTGCCAAACAGATAGAGAAATTTTCTCAAGATATCTTGGTGGAGCAGTTTATTCCAGGCAGGGAATTTGCAGTAGGATTGTTAGGTAACGGCCACGACATTGAAATTCTTCCAATTGTCGAAATGGATCTGAATGGAGATCCAAATCGAATCCAAACTATTACTGACAAAAAGGAAACGCCTGTAGACAAGATTTGTCCTGCGCAACTGACTGATGAGCAGACTGCAGAAATTAACAGAATTTGTCTTGCGGCGTTTAGAAAATTAGGATTAAATGATTTTGCACGTGTTGATTTCCGAATGAGCGAGGACGGGCATTTTTATGTTCTTGAACTTAATTCTATGGCAAGCTTGGGACAGACCGGTTCCTATTACGCTGCTGCCAAGACTGCCAGATACACCTATGACACACTGATCAACAAAATGCTAGATACTGCAGCTTTGCGATACTTTGGAGACTCTTATCTTCAAACTGAATCTCCTGAAAAAATTGAATCACAGCCATTGCGTTCTGTAGTAAGAAGCCACATTCGAAGTCGTTTCACTACCAATGAGAAGATGCTAGAGCATTTTGTAAATGTAAATTCCAGTGTGACTAATTTGGATGAGGTAAACAAGCTAGGTTCAATGGTCTCCAAGAAACTGGAGCATCTGGGATTTAAGGCCAATCCACATCAAGAGTTTGACGTTGGAGACATGCTGTATTTTACAAACCATGATTCTAAAGAAAATGACGTCTTACTTTTGGGCCATCTTGACACCTGGTATGCCAATCCGGACTTTACTCCGTTTTACAAGGTAGGCAACAAATTGTACGGTTCTGGAATTGCCGAAAGCAAGGGAGGCCTGGTAATGATGCTTTCTGCGTTGCAGGCCCTGCGTTTTTCCAGAAGGCTCAAGAACTTGAAATGTGGCATATTGCTTGTAAGCGATGACAGTCTGGGCGGACGTTTTAGTAAACAGATAGTATCAGATACTGCCAAAATATCAAAACATATTATCGAATTAAAGCTTGGATTG
>JAJCXK010000024.1 GCA_029263475.1 Candidatus Nitrosopumilus sp. | reverse complement strand
GGTTTCAAGTACAAATCCATAGACATGCTTATCTTTGATGGTCGGGTATTATAGTCAGAGCAAGAAAGTCCACCTCTACCCCCTGAGAGTAATTGCCTCAAAAGGAAACCAACCGGGATTTTGCATGGGCTGTGTTCTGTTATTTTAGATTCTGGATGTGGAAAGCATGGGAGGATCCGTCCATATCTTCAGGGGTATTGGCAATGATAATAAAATTAACAAATCACAAGTTTACACCTTTTTGAATAATTTGACAATCAAAAACATTGGTTTGGTTATTGGAATCTATTCAGATTAGTTCAATTCACATTTACCAAAAATATACGACTTTACTACGGTAAACCCTTGTTTAAAATTGATGTATGATTATCGCTGACATCCACATTACTGTAAATTTACAACATTTCGTTTAGAATTACATTAATTTTATCAAGTTGTTCCTTTGACAAATTGCTTAGATTAATTGAATATTTCATTGTGACTTACTTTCTGATTTATTGTTGATCATCCTTTAGCGCCACTGTTCGATTTCTTTACGTAAAATATGATGTTGATCAGCAAGAACGCACACTCACGACAAATATCTGTAATTCCAGACATTCCATAGTATACTGTTGTATAGATTTGATTGTCGCCTATTCTTCTATGGCATACGATGCCTTTTTGCAGTGTGGATATTTCATGGTGTTGATGACATCCATGGTAGTCATCTGCATGTCAGAATCTTTGCAGTTCCATGTGGGTATAATTGAATATTGAAAATTTCGAATACTTTACTTTCTGATCTAATTGTCATCTAAGACCTTTTTCAACTATGGAAAATACGATTCCCCGTGCTTCCAGATAGATAATCTCGTCAATAATAAATCCCAATTCATAAATCTGTTTGATAATTTCCTGATCAACCATGATACTGTTTGTCTTTATCCTCATTATTTCGTTCTCAAATACGTGTTGCCATTCTGGTCTATGTTCTGATAGCATCTCTCGTATGGGCTCATAGATTATCTCCTTCATGGCGTTTCACTTTCTTTATTGATGGTCATCTTTGCAAAATTACCTTGTGACATTCCATTTTGAGTAAACTTCCGCAATCAAGATAAATTCCAAGTAAAACTGCGGCTGTAATGGCAATGAAAATGATTAGTTGTATTTTGAATCTGATTTTCATGTCTACCACATGTCTTCTGGTTGTAACTCTTTATCGAAATTTGCTACATGGATGGCCAGGTGTTCTTTTCTGCAAAGATCGCACTGAGGTTGACCGCAATATTTGCACATGGTACTGTTGACGGCCATTCGATGGGGGCAGTCCTCATTGATTGTCATTTCGTACGTAGATCCTCACAGTAATACAAACTGCATATCGTGACTGTCCATGAATTCATCATTCTTTTGTTTAATTCGAATAGTGTAATCACTTGTGATGTGACAGCGTGCACATTTTTTGGTAGATCTTATCATCTCAATTCCTGATTCAATTACCGTACCCCGCGTCTTAAGGAAGTTTGAAACCGTGCTCTGACATGGAATGTCTTTCAAGATATTTCACAGTATCAAATTCCTCATGTTGACGAAGTGTCCCGCAGTAGGGGCATTTGAGTTTTCTCTCGTTGGAAATCATCATATAGATAATTCATGAATTTTGCAAGAAAATGACATGACATAAGATCATTTGATTCAGTTGTCAACAGTTGTTCCTCTTTATTGACACTATATCCTGTTTATTACAATCCGGACCAATGTAGATGTGGGATTTTTCATCTTTAGTAATTCCACTATGAGTAAATCCCTCAACATGGGGACATTCTTTCTTTATTCGACGACTTTCTTAACAAATTATCATTTCCAAAAACATCGGCCTTTCTTTTCAGGTACGAATCCGTCACACTCACACACTTGACAATTTTTGTATTTGATTTTGGATTCCGTCAAAGGAAGTATCCCATACATTGTTTTTGCGTGGATGATTGCAGGATGCTCCATTTCACTCATCTTTTTAACATGATCACTTTCAAAGTGACTGCATCTACATTTCTTGCCATAATGGTTTCTATTCATGATGGTTCGTATTCTCATTGATTGTCATGTACCAAAACCCAATTTTCTTTTTATCGATCTAAATTCTTTGTCCCAGTGTTTGCAATTAATGCGAACCACCTCCAAATCCTGCAATGGTGATCAACAGATACAACCCTGGTTTCTCTATTTTATACGATGCCCATATTGCTGTAGGCATGAATATCATAAATAGCATTTGCCTGTTACGTTCACTGGGTTTTTTGTCATGCTCATTCCAAATATTTTCTACGTAATTACTATCTGATTCAAAAATGAAATATGGATAATTTAGAAGAGATTTTGTGGATAAAGTAGTACCAATTAGTAATTCAAAAGTTGCTCTAATCGTGATTTCAATTCTTGTGATAATTTTGCTAGCAAATTTTGTCATGCCTTCATTGTCTGTAAAGATGATCTGTGGGTTGCAGGGAGGACAGTGGGATACAATGCTGCGAGTGTGTGCATTTGATCCTAAAGTATGTGAAGATGCAGGCGGGATATCCGTTATAGTACCTGAAGAATGGAAAGATACAGGAAATTGGGATTTATCTTATGCAACCACTCTGGGATGCAAATTTGGATGAACTACTCTAGCAGTTATCTTTTGATGAACTCAGTAATTCTAATGTCGTATGAGTGGAAAATATTATTTAATTAAATTTAGAAAGATGTGCCCGTGTGGATTTGGGTTTCTTTATTGAGCCAGTAAAAAAATATTGTTTGAAATTGTCATATTTATCAGAGTTTTCATGACATTGCTTAGATATCTGAACAATTACAATCCTGTCAAAAAATGTAGTTCTCAAAGTATCATGTAGAGAACTGGAAGATGAATTTTGATAATAGATTGTCATTAATCACATTTCTCCTGATTAATCAGACATCTTCTCATTTACTGCAAAGAATAAGGCTGAGGCTGAAAAGATTGTAATCATCATTATCACCATCGGATGTTTCAGGTCAATTGTCTGCAGAACTCACTTCTGTAACCGGTTCCGTGAAATTGATTACTTACAACTTACATGGTTTTGATGTCCGTCTGAGTTGAATTGACTTCAAATGATCTTGGTCTTTTGCAATACAGCCCTATTTCTCTATATTTTGTAATCAGAAGCAGAAGAACGCAAAAATCTAGTTCAAAAGATAGACGAAGTATGGATGCAAACATTGAATTTTCAATCAGTCATGCATTGAAACATGAAATAAGCAAAACAAACCGCTATGAATAACGCAGAAAAATCTTGCATCTTTTGTACATAGGTCGCATCTTATTGGAAATTCCATCTGTCTCACATCAAACGGTATATGGTTTTTTGGACTTATTCTTGTACACGGTTTTTCTTCAATATTGAAAAGCAATGGGATTGGAGATATGTCCAGTTTCATTTTCTTGTTTTCGTCCTTTGACATCATTTGATCACAGAACACCTTTGCTTCAACATATGAAGGAAATGAACCTAGCAGATTTTTTGAAGTGTTTTGACTGATTAAACTCTGAAATCTGTAATGTACGACGTAGATTATGTATTCCATATGATGTGAGAATTTAGAAACGAATGATTTAAGATTATCCTGGCCTCCAACCCTGAACCTTGGGATGGTATGATCAATGTTAAATGAAATGTTGACATTGCTTTTCAGGAATTTGGTGAAATATCATACACACACCATAGCAGTGATAGTAAAACATCGATGGATTGTAGTGATTGATTCCACTCCAAAGACATATCGCGTATAATCAATCTACTTCCTAGATTTCAATCGGTTAGACCGTTTTGACATCTTCTTGCCGCAATGATGTCATGTTAAACCGGTGTCATCAACTATTGCAATATCTGACATTCAATACTTACGATTTCCGCAGGTCAGATGTACTGCATCATGAAAATATTGCAAAGATGTGAGTTTGTCAGTGAAAAATGTATCAAATTACTATGCTTTTACAATCATGATTGTATTTACAATGTATGTGCTTGTAACTTGTTCTATGTAATGTAGAATTACTCTAGTACTTGATCTTTGGAGAATAATTGTGAGATATACCTCCACAGTTAAAGGAAATTTTGAGTCTGAACTTGACAAGAATTTGGCAAAAAAACTCCAAGAGTTGCAGTCTGTAGGAAATGAAATCATAAATGTTTCAGTAGGCGGACGTGCAGATGATTCTACTCACGTGTGGTTGGCAATTGTTCTGTACGAGAAAAAATGAGTCCTCAAATATTTTGAGATTTTAGTATCTGTCTTTATCAACTGTTATATTCTAATTCTCTAGATTTGTCATGGCATTTTTTTGCCTCTTCGTACTTGCCAAGCGAATTCAGGGATAGACCCTTGTTATTCCATGCATCTGCATCGTTAGGATCAATTTCTATTGCTTTGTCATATGATGTGACTGCCTCTTCGTACTTGCCAAGCGAATTCAGGGATAGACCCTTGTTATTCCACACCACTGAATTTTCAGGATCAATTTCTATTGCTTTGTCATAACACTTGACTGCCTCTTCGTACTTGCCAAGAAAATACAGAGCACCACCTTTGTTACGCCATCCCCATACATCATCAGAATCAAAGCCTCCTCCTCCTCCTTGCGCTCCACGAAAGATACTCTCATTGGAATATCTTCCGTCAACGCCGGCATGACCATGCTGATCATAGACTTGCTTCTTTTCAGGATCCGAAATAACCGCATAGGCTTCAGAAATTTCTTTGAAATGCTCGCCAGCTTCTGAGGACTGGTTGCGGTCTGGATGAA
>JAJCXK010000023.1 GCA_029263475.1 Candidatus Nitrosopumilus sp. | reverse complement strand
TGGCAAATGTTTCAGAGGTTGTAACTTGTTACACTTTTTGTACTATTTTCTTAACTAGTATTCTGATTATCTTTAGTTAATGATTCTGATAAATCGTGGTAAATCTGATTCTCTGATTGTCTTATCGAATACGTTAAGATTTGACTTGATTCCAATACATGAATCTGGTAGGTGTTACTTATGAAAATTAAGAATTACCATGTTTCAAATGAACAGAATCAAATTCAATCTTGCCCAAGCGATCCTGTTATCGATACTGGTGAAATACTTGAGGCTGCTTCGGCCTTACAGTGCAATCATGGCAGTATTTCATCATTGCATTATGTCTATTTGGATATTGTAAAAGAGGTTCAAGTTCAGATCATAGAGCAGTTAAAAAATGATCAATTTGATGAACCGTATTTTATTGCACGTACAACTGCAAATTTTGTTCAGGAAATTGCAAATGACATGCAATGTCCATCAAAAAGCAGCATCAATAAAATAATTTCCAAATTCCAATCACGACATCCAGATTGTGAAAAACAAATAACATCCTCACAATTTGGCCCGCGAATGATGTTTGATTTCATGGTAAATTATGTAGCCAATTTGGAAGATGTTATGCGTGCAAATGCCATGGTCAAGTCAGGAATATCCACATTTACACAAAAGGATAAGGATCATATCCTTTCCGCATTGGCATCTGTGATTTATCGACATTCAAAAATGCCTACTTTTCCAAAAAATTGGATTGGTACGTATGCTGAAAAATTCCTTGAGAAACTAGTCAAGTTTGGAATAAAGAAGATGGGTCTGAAGCACATTGACAAATCTGCATCACTTTCCAAAATATTGATTCAGCGTAAATCAATTACAAATTTGCAATGACTTAAATCGGAATTTGGCATACGTGTAACATGCACTATCCAGTTTTAGTTTATGATGATCTTTGCACATCTTGTACAAACTTTGCAAGAATCATCAATTACGTTTTTGGCGGAAAGATCACCATGCTTGGACATTACACCGCACGGGGAAAAGAATTCAAAGAAAGCATATTTCCCGAAAACTATGACGGAACCGAAATGTCATGGTTTGTAACTGAGAAAAAAGCATATGGAGGTAGGAAAGGGTTGCAGCAGATAATCAAATACACATTCTCCATAAAGCGTGGGGAATACACAAAGAATACTTTTGATCTAAAGGAATGTACAACTGAATGCAATACTGTAAAGGGAGTCATGTTTCGATCATGCAGCGTATTATCAAACAGCAAAATCATTGAATGCCCGAGTTGAGTAGTGAACTTCATGCTCAAACCTCAAAGTATCTCAGATGAAAAATATCTGTCCCTTGAGACATATAGAAAAAATGCCCTGCCTGTCAGCACCCCCGTCTGGTTTGTGATTCACAAAGGCATGATACATGTTGTCACAAGGGAAGATACGGGAAAAATAAAGCGCTTGCGAAATAATCCGGACGTGAGGATTGCATTGTGCACGTTTAATGGAAAAATCAAAGATAAGTGGCATTCTGGAAAAATCATATTTTCTTCTTCTGAGGATACGTCCATTGCGTTGGATCTTAGACGGAAAAAATACGGATCAATTGAGAAAATTGCCAGATTTGTAAGCAGAAAAAGAGGTAATTTTGTGGTGTTTTCAATCAGACTCAACGAGGAATGACTTAGAACTCTTGCATCTTTGACAATTCACAAAAGTCAGCAGTCTCCCACAGATGACTGTGATAATCTACACACCACTCGTGAAACTTTGAATCAGCACCAAAAAACCCATAGCTCAAATCCACATCTCCTTTGAGATTTGGAAAAACCACCAATGCTTCTTTGTCATTGAGCACGACAAAGACATGCACCTTTGCAACCATCTTTCGCCTGTAGATTCCTTTATTCATCAGTTCCTGAACTTCTGGCTTGCGCAACTCGTCTTTGAATCCTTTTGGAATTATGGTGTTTTCTCCGTAAATTATGGAGACCTCTTTTCCCTTGTTTGCCTTTGTCAATCCTTTATGAAATGCATCTGGAGGTACATGTGCAGAGATAACTCGTAGGTATTCCCCTTCCTCTGCAATCTTTTTCATCTTCTCATTTAGCACAAATGCCCCTTCCAATAACGTAAAATTTTCAAGTTCTGCCAGTCTTGTAACGAATTTTTTTGGTATGTCACCCAACGTGTGTTCTTGGAAAAATTCCTTAAACTTGCCAACAAATGATAATGATTCTGTCTGTTGCAATACCATTTGTCCAAACGAAGTCAGGGTAAATTTGCCATCCGATTCCTTTCGGACAAAACCGTGCTCTACCAATCTTTCAAGCTGCCTGTGTGATTCAGGCAAGCTAATTCCTAGTTTTTTTGCCACCTCTGACTGCTTCAAATTTCCTTCTTCCAGCAGTCTTAAAATTGAATGTCTGGTTTCACTTGCCAGCTCCAAAAACAAATCACTGCTTTTCATTTCTTATGCCTGATTTCTACAATCATTATGATTCAAAAACAATAGAACTGTTCTTAAAAATGATATTCTTCAAGATTGTCATCTTGTTCTCATTTCTTATGCCTGAGATCAAACATCACAGTCAGAATACAAACATTACAAAATTTGTAACTTGTTGCATCTTTTGCACCCGTTTCTTAACTATCATTCCATCAGAATTACACTATGAAAAATTTTTCAATACATGGAAACCTTGTAGACAGGTACCTGTTCAACTTTCGTACGAGTCCAGATGTCCTGGAAAGCCATCTGCCCAAAGTAAGCTGGCTAAAACCCCGAAATATCAACGGATATGGAGTGGTATCATTTTGCCTGCTCAAACTCAAGGGTCTTACTGTGTGGCCTTTGCCTTCTGCAATGGGGCTAAACACCACATCATGTGCATATCGCTGTGCAGTAACTGACGTTTCAGGTGAAAAGCCGGAACCGTCGGTGTACGTTCTAGGTCGCAATACGGATTTGTCCATAATTAGCTATCTTGGACCTGCATTATTCTCAGGAAATATAGAAAAAATAGAGGCTTCAATCAACAAGGATTGTTCTGAAACTACGGAGATTGACGCAAAGTACTCAGATGGAAAAGCAATGTTTTCTGCAACGGTGAATCATTCAAAAAATCTGCAAGATTCTGAACTGTTTGAATCCGTTGATTCTTTTGAAAATTTCATCAAGGGAGGCGCATCAAGCTATACACCTTCAACGCAGAACGACAAGTATTCCCGTGTTGATTTGGAAACGGACTCCAATGAATATGAGCCCGTCAATGCCAAAATCAACGTCAACTGTCTTGATGACGAATGGCAAGATGCCCATCTGATCTTTGATAGCGCGTACAGGGCAGGAGGCAAACAATACAAGCTAAAGCATCTCGGATCTGTTTCGGAA
>JAJCXK010000022.1 GCA_029263475.1 Candidatus Nitrosopumilus sp. | reverse complement strand
GGTTTCAAGTACAAATCCATAGACATGCTTATCTTTGATGGTCGGGTATTATAGTCAGAGCAAGAAAGTCCACCTCTACCCCCTGAGAGTAATTGCCTCAAAAGGAAACCAACCGGGATTTTGCATGGGCTGTGTTCTGTTTTTTTAGATTCTGGATGTGAAAAGTGCAGAACAAAGTCATTTTGCCTCAATACCACATCACATATGTAGCATATTCGTGTGCACCCATTTGATGTTCAGATAGTCATCATTTGTAATTATCAACATGCCAGTAATTTCACATGCTCCTAAACTTGCCAGAAATGCAGTACTTTGGCCCCAATCATCCGAGAATACAAATCACAAAATCCAATACAGATCAATAGTATCATTTTAGTATAAGATATTGTAATTTTAGTCATGAGACACGTGAAGGTAGTCAGAGAAAGAAGGTCTGCAGAGTTAGAAACGCATGTTGAAGAGTTGATTTTACAATTGCAGTCAGACGGAAACGAGATTGTTAACGTCTCTATCGGAGGTGTTGGCAACGAGTCAACGCATGATCTTGTTGCAGTAATTCTGTATGAGGGTAAATCCTGAAATCTAGTCTCAATTAGCTGTGACCAATTAACAATTTTTTAGTTCAAAATTATGTGTTGTATTTACAATGATTTGCAAGAATCTTGTTTTCAATATCCGTGGAGTTTGAAATAAATAAATCTACAACATGTAATGCCTCAGCACATGCAGATGGAGATGGACAGACTAGCAAGAGGGATGGGTTTCGATGACGACGCATCTAGTATTGGTTCAGGGTAACACAAATAAAGTTTCAATCATTCTAAGTTTGGTAGAATAATCCACCTATGAGCAATTCAGTATTCAGCCATAAAATCTATTCTTACTTTTGCTTTGTTGTTGTTCATAGTAGTTAGTCGAAATGCCAAAATATGCTAATGATTAGGATGTGGAAATGAATAAACGATGAAAAGAGCAGGCACTTATTCGGGCTTTATCGCATCCAATAGTTTCTCAATGTCATGAGCCCGGTCATACGTTACACGCTTTGCCATTCCCTTCTTGTAGAGATGCACACTGAGCCTTTCCTTATTGGACAACACCAGGTCTGCAACATATCGTCCGTATTTTCCCTTCTTGTATACTAGAATCTCAAAGGTCTTTCCAAGAATCAAATTTGTTACATATTTTTTCACCTTGTCACCTTCAGGCTTTTCCGGACCCCTTATCTCAGGAGTATTTACGCCATACAGTCGAAGTCTTTCCTTTACGTTAATGGAAAATCCCAAGTCAATCTTGAAATCAAATGTATCTCCGTCTATGACTCTGGTTATTTCAGCATCATACACGTATGGTTTGATTATCTTCTTTGCCATACGATATCAAAATGAATACAGCAAATAAAGATTTGAAAAACAATGAAAAAATTCCATAGTGAAACGCACACATCATTATTTCAGGATACAAAAATGTCATCAATAACAACTGTGAAACTATAGTCCAGACACAGGATGTTCTTCCAGTGAAATGAATTCCACGAATGAAATTTACCAATACAGGAGGATGCAAATGTAAGTATTGTAAGTGCCAGAAATAATCCATCTCACCTTTACGTTGGAAGTGTTTCCTACGGCTATATCATACAGATACAAGAGTAAATTGTTTCTTGCTTGCTTTGATTTTTGATTCAAGTGAAATTCCCGACTAGTGAATTTAGAGACCAGATCATTGGAAGTGTTTGAATCAAAAATTACCGTATTCTATACATACTCTCAGGTTGCAATGATTCGTTTCCAAAGAATCCAAATAGCAGTGATGATGTAATCATTCCAACAAAAATGGCAATCACTACTATCGAGAATGTTTTTTCAGCGACATGGTGAGAATATCTTGTTATGGTTTTGTACAATATTACAAAGATCATGGGAACCGCTATCAGCGTGATTGCTATTGGGTTGATTCCAGGTACAGGAAATGCAATGTTTAGCACATCACGAATCTGAAAACTAACTGGGATCAGTATCAACACTAGGATAATGTCGATGACGGGGATTTTTTTTTGAGAAGAAAGAAAGATCAATCACTGCAACTTCGAATAATAGAAGATGATGATGATAATTAATCGTGAAGATGTAAAATATAAGATATACAGAGAAAGGACTTAATCAATTCGTAAAAAATTAACCCTGAGCACGAACCAGATAACAAAATAAATTTTCAGGGTTTTAGATTGCAATCACCAAGCGACATGAACTAGATCTTTGAGATTTCGTCTTGATTTGGGGAATTTTGTTTGTTCCGGATATCCAATACACAGTATGGATGAAGGAACCAAATCAGTCCCTAGGACGTCCATTACCTTTTGTTCATCAAACATCCCAATCCAAATTGAACTCAGTCCCAAGGCTTGTGCTGCCAGCTGAGAATAACCAGCTGCAAGAGTCGCATCCTGTATAGCAAATTTCTTAAGAACATAGTCTGGAAAATCAAATTTTACTCTGGACGGATTTTTGCAGAAGACAAACACCACGGGGGCATTGACGTAAGGCTGTTTGTTACATGCCGGAACCAGCAGCTTTTTCTTTTCCACGCTTTTTACATAGAATATCTCAAATCCCTGAAAGTTTCCAGCAGTAGGGGCCGTGTCAGCTGCCGCAATGATTTTGTCAACCTTGGTAGTCTCCACAGGCTTGTCTGAAAACTTTCTTGTAGAACGTCTCTTGGCCATTACGGCAAACAGATCGGTGTCTACAAATTCAGTCGGCCCGGATTTTAAGATAAAATCCAACAGCTGATTTCGGACATCGTTATCATCAGTCTCCGGTACTTCTTGTGGCTCATATCCCAAAGGATAGATTTTATCCCCTTTGTTTTTCTCACTCACAACGAATCTACAGGAAATATGGTATTAAACAATTGTAAAATGTTAGGATAAACAGACTCGTCATTCGGCTTCAAAGCCATCACATCCAGATGTGCACGGCTTGTTCATCACACCTTCACAAACGTTTAGATCGTTGTGCATGATTCTATGATGTCCGCAGATTTTGCATTTTTCTCTAAAATGAGAAATCAAATCGGCAAGAGTAATTCCAGAATTGGATATCTTTGATTCAATCTCTTTCGTCATGCTCATTTTTGCAAATCATGTCGCTTTAAACATTTTGAACTGTAATCAACACGCAATCAGGATCAATTCAAGACGTAAAGCATCCAACATCCATTGAGGAGTTAAGAGGTTTATAAAAAAATTGATCAGCAACAAGAAGATACGCACTGTTAGTAGTTACGTATTTTTTGTAAATTTACGCCATGTAGAAAAATCAGTATTTACGAGTACAAAGATATAGAATTGGCGCTGAGAAAGGGATTCGAACCCCTGCACGCTTGCGCGTAGCCGTTTTCGAGACGGCCGCCGTACCACTTGGCTATCTCAGCATCAAATCTAAGAAAGTCTCCATAATAAAGCAAATCAGAATCAGGATTTGGATATCTTGTCGATATCAAAGAGTTCATCTTTGAATCTCTTTTTTATTTGGTCTTTGGTTTTTTCCCACTCCTCATCAGATACGGAATCAGTGAAGATCGAATGAAACCCATAAAATACATTTACGTTCAAAACATTGCAAATTTCTTGTTTTTCTGGATCAGAAAAAGGAAAATACGAGATTATCTTTGAGACAGAATCAGAATCACACCTAATTTCAAAAACTTTATCCTCCAAATCAAACGGGAGACTAGTTTTGAACATATTGAACATCAAATATTTGCGGACATATTAAAATGAATTTTTAGCCAAATGAAAAACCACGGATCAGAAGAAAAGGATAAACACAGAACATCTTAAAAATCCAATGACATCATGGGATTAAACCTAAAAGATCTGGTCGTAAGGGAAAAGACAAGCCTTGACGCATTTTCAACAAAAATAATTGCAATTGATGCATACAATGCGATTTATCAATTCCTAGCCAGCATCAGAGGTCCAGACGGATTGCAACTGACAGATTCAGAAGGCAGGATTACCAGTCACCTAAGCGGATTGCTTTATAGAAATGTCAACTTTTTATCGTTGGGAATCAAACCGGTGTACGTTTTTGATGGGAAACCCCCTTCACTAAAGACAGCAGAGATTGAGCGCAGAAAACAAATCAAAAAAGACGCGACGGTAAAATATGAAAAGGCGATTGCGGATGGAAACATGGAAGACGCAAGGAAGTTTGCACAGCAGACCACCAGCATGAAAGATGGAATGGTAAAAGACTCAAAAGAATTTCTCAAGCATTTTGGAATACCATACATAGAAGCGCCATCCGAAGGCGAAGCTACAGCTGCACACCTTACAAATACTGGACAGGCATACGCATCTGCCAGTCAGGACTATGATTCAATCCTATGCGGTGCAAAGAGGCTCGTAAGGAACTTTACAAGCAGCGGAAGACGCAAGATTCCCAACAGAAATACATACATCGATGTCCTGCCAGAAATCATAGAAACGCAGAAGGTCTTGGACTCAATAGGATTGACAAGAGAAGAACTAATAGATGTCGGAATCCTAATCGGGACTGACTTTAATCCAAACGGTTTTGAAAGAATTGGCCCAAAGACGGCAATGAAAATGATCAAACAGCATTCAAGATTAGAAGACATCCCCCAAATACAAGAGCAGCTGCAAGAAATAGATTTTCAGCAAATACGGCAAATATTTCTAAATCCAAACGTGGCAGATGTCGATAAAATTGAATTCGGAGAGGTTGATTACGAGGGCATAACAAATTACCTGGTTAGAGACAGAAGTTTTTCAGAGGACAGAATACAATCTACGCTGAATAGACTAAAAAAAGCGCTTGAGAAAAAAAGTCAGAATCTTGATCAGTGGTTTTAGCTAACAAATTCAAGTTTAACACTTTAGAGTTTGACTAATTTTTGTGGTAAAGTAGTACTTTCAGAGTCTAAAAAAATGTAAAGTTTGATTTCCCCATTGAAGAAGAAAAATGAAAATCATCTCTATTAATGACATAAAATAAGTTCTAGAACCATACCCATCTTGAATTAAGATTAATCCTGAAAATCCATTAAAATGACGAAAGTTTTTAATTTTGTGATTTATAGCAACAGACTTGGAAATAACCATTGCAAAGGCTCTCAAAAAATAAGAAATCTAGAATACAAAATGAGACATGTCCAGTCATCATGGACATAGTATCCTGAATGTGATGTCTACTATTATCCAATATATGACCAAGTCAAAATATTTCCAACATTGGATCCGCTATTTGTAACAATGTCGCCATTGTTTATTTTAATTGGATGTATATAATCTAAATTATAAAATTACTTTATATTTATAAAGATTTGAATAATTTTCTTAAATATTCATTTATCTAATAAGCAATATGGATTTGGATGAAATCAACATAAAAATTCTAAAACACCTGCTTGTAGATGCAAGACAATCATCAAGACAGCTTGCACACAAACTTGGAATTTCGACAGTGACCATTATTTCCAGATTGCGAAAACTAGAAGAAAAAAAGATCATTCAGGGATACACTGCTCGCCTTGATCATGAAATTCTAGGCTATGACATTACTGCGATAATAGAAGTCACAACGACAAAAGGAAAAATGCTTGAAATAGAAAATGAGATTGCCACAAATGAAAATGTTTGTGCCGTTTATGACATTACTGGTCCCGCAGACATCCTACTGGTGGTAAAATTCAAAAGCAGGGATTCGCTTAGCGGTTTTGTGAAAGAACTATCCGTGATTCCAAATGTTGAAAATACGGTGACACATGTCACACTTAACACAATAAAAGAAGATTTCAGACTATTGTGAACAGTTCAAAAAATTTATCATGTTTAAATTTTGTCACATCAATTACAAAATAATCTAAAATTGTTCATCACCTTGCAATCTTTTCTTTGCTGAGTATTTTCCCAGTTTCATTGTCAATCTCTATGGCAATTTCCAAAGATCTTGTATTGGCAATTACTGTGGTGTTTTTACCAAGTGATTCTATTGATTCAATTTCATAATAGTCATATCCGTCAAGTTCATGTCTAGCCTTGTTTAGGGCAATTTCATCATCATTTGTAATTGCATCTTTTTCTTTTGTAGGTTTTACTGCAAGACCTAGTAACGCTGCTATAACTATCAATCCAAATCCTATTTCAAGTATAGACCATGACGATTAAACTCGTTATGTATGGGGACCCATGTAATTTATCATCAATGTTTTGATTTCTTGACATTTGTCCAAATTATTTTAAAACCATGAACAAGTTTGAATCAAATTAAAAACAATACGAGCATCCCCTGATTTGAAATATGACATGTAATGGCAGGGACCAATACAAGACATCAAACCGTATGGTTAGATAAGATGCATCTTGAACCAAAAGTATTGTAGTATGTGTAACATACTCATGAAATGGAACAGGTGCGGCGTTCATAATTATGTCATGGGAACCATGAATAATAATATAGAACATAGACGGGTTTACAAATTCAATTGCTTGAAACAGATTGATGAAGATATGACGTTTATGGATATGAAAATAATTAATCATGCATTTTTTTAAAAATCAAAATTGTTAATAAAAACCATAATTCTGTCATTTTACAAAAAGATTCTATCAAGGATATTTTATCTGAAATGTAAATATTTGTTTGATATAATATTGATTTATATGTTAATTGTTTAATAAAAAAGGATTATAATTTAAATATATCAAAAGGATATTTTATGCATGAGGGCTGAATTATAATTGGCAACAGCTTACGTTCTCGTAAACTGCGAACTAGGTTCTGAGGAAACAGTGATTTCAGAATTAAAATCGTTTGAAGGAGTCATGGAAGTACATGGTACCTTTGGTGCGTATGACATCATTACTAAGGTGGAATCTGATCAAGTGGAAACATTACGTGAGGCCATCACATGGAAGATTAGAAAGATTCCAAAAATTCGTTCGACGCTTACGTTGATGGGAATTGATGGGCAAAACTAGTTGAGGTGTTGAGATGGCAACAGCTTATGTTTTAATGAACTGTGAGATAGGATCTGAAAGAAACATCATCTATTCACTAAATGCACTTGACGGTGTTGTTGAATCACATGGTACACTTGGACTCTACGATATCGTGGCAAAGGTAGAATCTGATTCAGAGAAAGGAATCCATGATGTTGTTACTGGGACAATACGTAAAATTCCTGAAATCCACTCCACCATGACTTTGACCCGTTCAGAATCCGGAGAACTGTTTGAACCATCTAAGAAACTTGTCTCCACAATGCTTGGAAGGAATTCAGCTCAAGCGTATGTTGTAATTCATACTGAAAAGGGAGAAGAATACAGTGTGTTGAGAAACCTTAGCCACATTCCAGAAGTGAAAGAAGCAGATGTCGTATTCGGATTTTATGATGTGTTATGCAAGGTGGAGGCATCAGGGCATCAAACGTTAGAAAAAGTAATTACAAAGGCAATTCGGGCATTACCCAATGTTCTAACAAGCATGACCCTAAACGTCATTGAAGAACAAGAATAAACAATCCATCTTTTACATTTGGCGACTCCAATTCAAATCAATCACAGACTTGGATATACAAACTGTTTGACAGAATAATATCCCGTATGGATAATCCTGACTCAATTGATAGCATATTAGGAAATATTTTCACCTTAAGGGTCATGGCCCATCTTCATACAACAATTTGCGTGTATCACAAGCGTTTTCATCTGGTCTTCTCGTGAGACATTGAAGAATTTAATAAAATGCCCAGATCACCAAACAAATGTATGGAATTTTATCCGTCTATGTTAAATTCCACCATGCAATAAACTTTGCAGAGTGAGCAATGCCCGTATTGTGATATTGGCCAAACACTGTTTGGTCTCACTCAGATATTTTTCTAATTAAATAGTATACTCGATGATTCATTTCTTCCAAACAAACGTTCAGAATTGTTCCCGTCTATGTTAAATTCCATTATAGATATCCCGGGTCAAGGAGTGAGTATTGTTAATTCCCGCAAAAATTGACCAAGGTATACCGACCTTTTGCTCTCACTCCTGAGCTTTCATGACTGCAGGAGAATTGTTTACGTTAATCAAAGTAAAAAAAGAACAAAAAGAGAAACTAAAAGAACAGGGTAGCCTCTTTTTTATAATAAACTGTTTTTCATACAATGTCACCAAATTATGTCTTCTCAAACAAGATCTTCATACCCGGAAGTGTCAATTCAACAGCACCGATATTCACGCCTTTGTCTGACCTGCAATAACTGATACAGATTACATGGCAGATATGGCGATACAACAGGTAGCAGAAAACAATGTTTCTTTAATCAAGAAAGACATCATGATCATTTTGCAACCGATTGACAACTTGGAAGTATCCAATACAATGATTGAGACTATCCTGAATATCTGACAGATGGCAAACTCTGAACGTTTGTTTAGTTTGCTTTAGGTCTTCTTAATATTTCAGTTTTATCAATATACATTATGATACAGAAATGGTACTGCAGGTATTGTGACATGAGTTTAGTTGTAGAAGATCATATTTCAAAAGTAATGTGTCATGGATGTGGGATACAGATGATCAAAATTTCAGACTGCAAACACTTCTCATTAATTCAATGAATATTTTCGGATTTATGAAAATACAATTTCAAAATAAGCGATGCTTCTAATACTAGTAATTAGAGCATGTTAAAATTACCACTCAGTCTCTTAAAAAACTAGCAATACAGATCAATCATTGATTTTGTAATTGGAACTTTTTTAACAAATAATCATGTTGAAAATAACAGGAACAATATTGAAAGCTTCTGACTTATTTGTAAAATGTCTGGAAAATGAGGGGGTAGAGTACATTTTTGGCATACCAGGGGAGGAAAATGCCGACTTTATGATGTCGCTATCTGAATCTAAAATCAAATTCATTCTGACTAGGCACGAACAAGGTGCTGCATTCATGGCAGATGTGTATGGAAGACTAACGGGAAAAGTAGGAGTATGTTTAGCCACTCTAGGTCCGGGGGCATCCAATCTTGTAACTGGTGTCGCAAATGCAAACATGGACCGTTCAAGATTACTTGCAATCACTGGACAGACAGATACTCACCTACTGCACAAAGAATCACATCAAAATATGGATGCCATCACAATGTTCAAACCCATCACAAAATGGAATTGGTCAATTCGTAATCCACAAAATATTCCCGAAATTGTAAGGCGTGCATTCAAAATTTGCCTGGAGGAAAAACCTGGTGCCGTGCATATCGAACTACCTCAAGATATAGCAAAAAAAGATGCAGATATTCCCCCAATTGAGCCTCAACCAGTCTTTAGATCGGGGGCAAATGTAGAATTAATCAAGCAAGCTGTCCAAGTAATTCTTCATGCCAAAAATCCGATAATTCTTTTGGGCAACGGATGCGTTCGAGAAAACGCCAGTCCACACATCAGAAAATTTGTAGAGAAGACTGGTATCATAGCCATGAATACATTTATGGGCAAAGGTGTAGTGTCGGATAATTCTCCACTTCACTTGCATACCATCGGCATTAAAGATGCAGATCATGCTTTACTGGCAATGAAATCAGCTGATGTCGTAATTGCAGTGGGAGTTGATCTTGTAGAATACAGTCCTAAAAATTGGAATCTGGATTTGAATAAAAAAATTATCCATATTGATTTCACGCCTTCTGAGGTGTATACATACTATCGACCTATAGTGGAAATAGCATCTGATATCGAATATGCCATAGATGCAATTTTATCCGAACTGGAATCACAAAAAAGAATACATCCAGAATTATACATATTTCCGCGAAAAGAAATTCCAGAACTTTTTAAGAAAATTTTGCGTGAAGTTGATGAGAGACGAGATTCATTTAATCATGACATGACATTCCCGATTAAGCCTGAAAAATTGGTAATTGACGTTAGAAATGCCATGGGAGAACACGACATTGTTTTGTCCGATGTTGGAGCTCACAAACTTTGGATCTCAAAAATTTACAAAACATATCAGCCAAATACTTGCATCATCCCAAATGGATTTTGCTCCATGGGATTTGCGTTTCCAGGCGCCATTGCAGCAAAAATAGTTTTTCCTGAAAGAAACGTGATAGCGATGTGCGGTGATGCAGGTTTTTTGATGAACGTGCAGGAACTTGAGACTGCGGTCAGACTAGAGATTTCAATTATAACAATAGTATGGTGTGACAGAGATTTGGGAATGATATCCATGAAGCAAAAAAACGAGTTTGGTAAAACTGCCTTTACAAAATTTACAAATCCGGACTTCGTCAAACTATCAGAAAGCTTTGGAGCCGTAGGATACGTGGTTAAATCCACCGAAGAGTTTTCAAATACTTTAGAGGCTGCCAAAAAAATCAAAGACAGACCAGTGATAATTGCTATCGATGTAGATTATTCTAGAAATAATGTTCTCTTAAACGATAGCAACTATGAAAATGTATGATTAAAAAATTAATTTGTTAGCCATAACTGGCATGAGAACTGTAATTTTAAAAATTTAGACACCATGCAAATTATGATTTTGGTGCATGTGTTGATTAACTTCCATAAGAATTTTGAAGTTCAGATCATCATGAGTAAAAGGAAATTGAGAGTGTTGAACAGACTCAGAGAGTTTTCGGTTTTTGGACATATTGATAAAAATGAAGACTTGTGAAATAAAACTGTCGAATCAAGCCATCATGATGAAAATCAAAAAAAGGATCATATTGAATCTGTTCAGATATTAATTGTGACTTAACAAGTCCATCAGTTATCATTCCAATTTATTACAATTTTTTTCCTTAAAATAATGTATGAGTGATATAGAATTAAGCACAGATTTGATTATTTCAAATTCCCAGCATAGCTAGCCAATAAAAGTAGTCAACATGTCCATGTTAAATGATAATTCAAAAGTCAAGTTACGGAAAATCAATGTGTTTTTTTTTTTCAACCCTAACCAGTGGTTCTAATAATCCACAATCACAGTCAACGCAATAAATAAACAGGAATTTGGAAGAGGAACTTCATTTAGGTGAAGTCCATCACTTCGCCATTGGCAATTCGTTGTCTAAATTTTTCCTTGAATTCTTCACGATATTTTTCCTGAGTTTTCTTTTTTTCATCGTTTTCTTTTTTTCTTAACATGCAATGTAATGACATTCATTGAATTTATCGTGGTTTATCGGCATTCTTAAAAAATGTTTAAAATATTTTTAATTCTTAAACAAATCAAAGGTAAACTGTACATCAAGACTATGTTCTATTGAAACAATTCATAGTAATGTCAACAACACAAAATCTGAACTATAATGAAGAAAAACTCCTCAACATGATCTTGGGTGAAATTCCTAGCTCAAGAATTGCCATAATATGTGATCATGACGCAAATATCCTATGGAACAGCATACGAGATAACACCACCAGCCATCTTAGCATAGATGAGACAAAAGAATCTTTGAAAAGATCGATCAAGTCATGGCAAGAACGTGAAAAACTCTCAGCAAAAATTGGAAACGGCAAGTATGCAATTGTTGCATATGAGAAAATAAAGAGAATTACCATACCATTGCCAAACGAGCACCTGTTGTTTGTAAGTCTTGAGGGTGAAGAGTTCGGAAACATTCAAAATATCATAACCATTGTGAATTGGGTGGATTCCAACATGGGATTATAGTTACATTTTTTGAAAAAATGAATGTCTGACAGAAGAAACAAAAACTTGTTTATTTATTTTTAAATTTTCACACAAATATTAAGAGATTTTACAATAGAAGTTATCTGTAATGTTATTTTTAGATATGTAATGGATAATGATCGTCATCTTGACACCATTGATTTAGAAAAGGATATTGTACAAACAGAGTACAACCTGATAGAATTTTTAAAACTGAAATACAAAGACGGGATCAAAAAATCAATACGACAACTAGAATCCAATTTAAAATATCTCAGCATCCTTGCAAACGGAATGCCAATTGATAAAAATGAGGACAGAAGAATAAGGGATTTTTTAAGAGTTCATTTTGACAGTTTGCGAAAGCTGTCGATTCCAGCATAATTCAAGTTTAAAAAAAGTGACGTGTTTTGAATATTAAATATTCAAATATTTTGAGACTCCCGATTCATGAATTACAAATAGAAATTCGTTCAGATTAAAAACAAACAATGTTTTCTTGACATGTCAATATTATTTACGCAACAAAGAATAAATCTGATAAAAGAGTAGAACACAGTATGGATATCAAAAGAGTAGGAAATGTCATGATTGCAGTTGCAGATATGAAAAAGTCTTTAGACTTTTACCATGGTTTGATAGGCCTTCCGATAAAAGAGCAAAGGGAAGGTTGGATTGATTTGGGTTCTGGTGAGAATTCTTTAATAAGCTTACATCCAGCTTCAAAGACGGAATTACACAAGGGCAGTTCTCTTGAAAATGGAATCACCGTCGGGTTTCTCGTAGGTGATGTTCAATCTGCAGTTGACGAGCTTAAGTCAAAAGGAGTGCAAGTTTACAGAGACATTATCGAGAAAGATTCCGGGAAGAATGTGATTGTTCTGGATCCTGATGAATACTTTGTTTCGCTTTTTGAACCCATGTCAAAAGAAAAGCAAACGCAAACTGGCGGATACCATGGATTTACCCCCCAGTAATTACTAAGTAGGGTATTTCCACATCCGATGCGTCATTAATTGTCAATCATATTTTTTAGATTGGAATAAATCTCGATATTTGTGATATTCCCATCAAATGATGTAACCACTTTGCGAATCTTACTTTTGTGTTTGAATCTCTTTTTATTGTCCAGGGAAAACTCACCAGACAGTATGAGCAGGTTCTTTTCCTTTAATCTGTGTAATCGTCTATAGGTCATACTGCTGGATAATCCAGTCTCTATAGAAATTCGGAGTGCTGTTTTTGGCTCATCTTTAACGCATGTGATAATTTTTCTATTCACATTATCAAGCATCACTTCAAGAATCTCGTTTCCTCTTTCCAGATTGATTCTATGTGGAACTTCTCCACGATAGTAGATTACGGACATCTACTTCAAATCCTCAGGATCTTGAATCTTCATGCACATCGTATTTTGATCAGTATTTGT
Organism: Candidatus Nitrosopumilus sp.; assembly: GCA_029263475.1. Classification (GTDB taxonomy): domain Archaea; phylum Thermoproteota; class Nitrososphaeria; order Nitrososphaerales; family Nitrosopumilaceae; genus Nitrosopumilus. The sequence goes on along the minus strand of JAJCXK010000022.1, from coordinate 38,948 downwards.
GATGTCTATTTTGACTGACAAGTGACGTGCCATATTCTCGTGAACATGAGCCAAAAATTGTGAGAATTCAATACATGAGCCATGATGAATACAGATGTTGTGCTTTAGATTTTCTGCATTATGCTTGACTGTGCCGTATCTAGATGCGTTAACAACCAATACATGCATCAAATTATCAAAGGACATCTCATCGAATTTGAGAAAGACCAATTCCCTGTGCACTACTCCCCCGACATCCTTTGCAATTTGCCTGATGGTATTTTCCCCCATTCGTGAAAAAATCTGTATTATTGATCGTTTTGTGAGGGAAACCAACTCAATATCACCGGCAAATCTTTCCAGCGTGACATATTTGCCAAGAACGTTATTAATCAGAGAATTGGTGCTGATGTTTTTTGATTTTGCCTCTTGATCAATAATCGTAAAAACATCCTTGTAGATACGACTGGAAAATGTCACAGTATCATGCTTTGAAACTTTTTCTTTCTTGCTCAAAATTAGAAAATCTCACAGTAGAGTAAGATCTACTGTTATTTAGACATGATTGAAAACATGGCATTTGGAATCTGTGAATTTCAGTTGTATGAACGCAAATCAATGCAGGGTATTTTTTAACAATAATGATTTATCATAACTGGGGATTTATCAGTAGCTACATTGTCGCACTCAAAAACAGTATACGTATTGTCTCAATGTAAGCTAAGCAGGCTTAAAAAAATTAGGCCTACCAAATGTATGAAATGTGAATACAAATTTAATTTGGATGACATGGTGGCAACATCCACATCAAAGATATACTGTTACGAGTGCGCAGTCAGAATAAATCTTGTGACGAGGGGAAAAATAAAAGATCTGAATAGTGATGAATTTCTTTTAGATGTTACAAATTATGTGAACTCGATAGGAAAAAAATTGAAAGTTAGCACGCAGATATTCAAATTGGCAGTACTTTTGGTCAGTACTGTAATCTGCAATAAACACTATGTTTCAAAAAATAAGATTGGCCTTGCATGTGCCGCAATCTTTCTAGCATGTCAGATCGAGGATCAACTTATTCTTGATGATGAGGCTTTTCCAGTATCGAAGAAAAGTTTACAGATCAATGCCAGCCTATTGCAAAGGAAGCTGACAAACACAGATGTTTTTACATTATCAAAATTCATCCATAGATCGGAACTTCGAAATTGACGAAGGGTTACTGCCAACAAAATTCTTACGAGGTTTTGCAGTAATGGCCATCACGTGCAACAATATTTGTCACAGATACAGGGCGAAAAAACCAAACAACATAGGACGATATTTGTCAGGTCAGAAACGGTGCAACGCATGTGAAATTTACATGCATTGGGATGGACTTTGGTGTCCATGCTGCAACTACAAATTACGACTAACTCCACGCAGTTCAAAGTATAAGAAAAAATACGTGAAGGCATTATCTGAAAAAAAGGAAGTTCCGACCAATGGCGTGCAAGGGAGTATGTCACAGATACAAGGCAAAATTGACCACTCATACACAACGTAATGCAAGAGGAGAAAAACGGTGCAATATTTGTGAGATTTTAGTAAGACTGGATGGAAATTTTTATCCATGCTGCAGAATGTTATTGAGAACTAGGCCCAGATCAGTCAAGGGGAAAATTTCTTCCAGGATCATGAGATGAATAGAGCGTGCAAGTAAACGGAATTCCAAAAACTAGTATGTCGTAAAAAACACGACATACGAGTACGTGCCGATTAATTTTGATATGGTTTATGAAGTTCAGATCATTGACAAATTAAAGAAAATTGGTACATTAAAGAGATTCAAGAGATGTTTGGCCTGTTTGATGTGTTGGCAAAAGCAAAAACCTTTGAAATTAAAATATCAAATTAACTTATCTTGATAAAAATCAAAAAAATTAAACATGTTCAATCTGTCCAGATATGGGTAGTTACTGAGCAGTGATAATTTCCATTCATTTCATTTTTGACCTATTTTCATCCTCAAAGTTGCGAATGAGTTGCACTAAGTAAAACCCAGATTGGATTATTTTGAATTTGTTTCATATCAAGTAATTAAAGAAGATTATCAGCAATATCCTCCAAAAACTCCCCCCCTCCATGACAAGTGATAGCCCAAATCGTGGAAAAATTAATGTATTTTTTTTAATCCGAACAAGCAGTTCGAGATGGCAAAATTATACACCATGTACACACATCCCAACTCAGAGTTATCCGTTCCCAGATTTGATACTTTTACTGGTGAATCATCAGTGTTCAACATATAGAAAAATTCCAGTCACATTCCATCGGCCGGATATGGATTCTTAGAATCAGCCTCGTTTTTGCACTTCTCACATATGCATAGCCCATCTTTGCAGATTCAGAGTAGACAAGTAATCAAATCACCATTGCAAAGTAAATTGGAATTCCATTAGCATACAGTGTAATTTGAAATTCAAATCTGAGCAATAAAGATCGTCATTCCAGAACATTTGATGATGCCATCCACATTACCAATGTCAGTCATGAGGTAATTTACCAGAAGACACGTATGTTAAACTCGGTGAATCAAGAGTATATGTTTAGAATACTTTATGAATCCCAAACGAGGAAACGATTTGATTCAAATTGTCATCTCAAAGCAAGAAAAAATTAACATGGTATGCAGTTACGTTTGCAATAATTTTTTCACTGATGATTGTCACGATTGGAATTTACAGTTTGGAGGAAGAGAACATCAAAAACACCATCATTAAGAATCAGGTTGAGATCCAAGAAATCATTACAAAGTCAATATCCAAGAACATTAATTCTGAATTGGAAATAATTATTTTTGAACTGGCTCTTCTTGCAGATTCAGGCGAATTACAAAGTGATCTAGGTACAGAAGAGTCAAACAAATTGATAGATCAGACATTTAGTCGCCTAAATTCTATCTCACCAACAGCGCAAATTCTTGCGCTTGATGAGGATTTTAAAGTTCTTTCTCAGGCCAGCAAGAATCACAATTCATTTGTAGGGGCAACGGTAAGAGGGTTGCCAGATCTGATCAATTCAGAAGAAAATCGAACTAAATCTGAATCCAAAATACTTTCAATAAATACATCTCTGTTTGACGAACCTGAAATTGCAATCACGTTTCCAATCGTCAACAAAGAAACAAACAACTACAATGGACTGTTACTAGTGACGTTTCCATCAAGTGAATTTTTTAAGAGACATGGAAACATCTATGATGTAGAATCCCAGTTCCTAATGGTCATGGATGAAAACAAAGTATTGTTAATTCATCCAAATATGGAGAATGTAGGAAAGAACTTTTTTGATGATGACATTCAGCAAGATATCAGTCATAATTCTCTCTTAAATGAGCACGTTTTACACGTTTTAAATGGAAACCTGTCCACGGTGATTTTTACCCTGGATGACAACATAGGAGAGAGGATAAATTCTGCGATTCCAGTAAACGTTAACGGTAAAAATGAATTTGTTTTCGGCGTAGTCACCCCAACACATTCAATCAATCAGGAGATTGACGAGATCATCTTTTTCACAAAGCTCCAAACAGCATTCCTATTGATGTCCACCATCGTCGTGTTGCTGGTGTTGATGCTGAAACGTTCGCAGAGCTTCAAAAAAGAAAAGCTGGCAGTGATAGGACATCTTTCTTCAAACATTGCTCATGACATAAGAAATCCGCTTGGAACAATTAAAAATGCAGGAGTCATTATTGAAAAGGAAAACAATTCCAATAACGAGATCATTTCAAGGGAATTAAAACGCATCAATTTGTCCGTCAGACGCATTTCACACCAGATTGAGGAAGTACTAAACTATGTGAGAACAACGCCTATAATACTAAAACCACATTCCATTTACCAGACAATTCAAGAAGCAGTGGACACTCTAGATGTTCCAACAGACATAAAAATCAAAATGCCCAAAAAGGATGTAACGATCAACATTGATCATGAAAAAATGCTAATTGTATTTGTAAATATAGTTTTAAACGCAATTCAGTCAATTGGAAAAAATGAAGGGTATGTGGCAATTAAAATTCGTGAAACTGCCTTCAATGTGAGCATTGAGTTTGAAAATTCAGGTCCAGGCATACTTACAAAAGATTTAAAACATATTTTTGATACGTTATTTACCACCAAGCTCGAAGGGACAGGACTAGGATTGTCCAGCTGCAAAAACATCGTAGAACAGCACAAAGGAACCATACATGTGGTTACAAATCCTGTGATGTTTTCAATAAAATTACCAAAATGAGCATTCTAATACCGAATAGAAACTATCCGAATGGAGAGAGATGTCAAATCCTAGAATTTTATTGGTCGATGATGACGCTCAGTTTCTAGAAGCGACAGAATACATGTTGAAATATGAAAATTATGAGGTAATTACCGCTAAAAATGGCGAAGAGGCGGTGAAAAAATACAAAGAATCAAGTCCGGACATCGTCCTAATGGATTTGAAAATGCCAATAATGAACGGATATGACGCATTTTTTAAGATAAAAAAAGATAGTCCAAATGCAAAGATTGTGTTTACATCATCATATACCATCAATAATGAGGAATTCAAAAAGGCCGAAGACAATGGATTATTTGGGTTGCTCACGAAGCCTTTTGATTTCAATGAGTTAAACGACATAATCACTTCAGTGCACTAGCAATGTGTCAAATCTCAAATTTTCTCAGGACGTTATATCGTTCATAGTAATATTTTTTTGACTCTTTGAAAAAAACCAGAAACCATTTCTTTAGTTCGGCATCACCATCAAATACTTGATTTAAATAATCAATTCCCGTAATTACCACGTTATCTTTTTGGATTGGACTATAGAGTAAATTAATGTAGAACCAATATGATATTTGTTCAGCCAGATTATCTTCGGAAATACGTTCAAAGTTTCTCTGATATTTTATGTGGACGTATGACATTAACTCATAAAATGGGATTCCAGGTTGGACTTGAATTTGAGGATTGTCCGCAAGTAATCCGTTTGCCAAAAATTTTATTCCGTATACCCTATCCCCAATTTTTGACTTTACATATTCCCATTTTCCAAAAACTTTTGGCAATATTCTAGAATATTTTTCTGCAATTTTATCAATTTCGTTACGGTCAAAGTTTAACACATCGATGCAATACAAAACACCGTACAATGACAGCCTGTACTTGTCAGCTATTCCAGTCTTGAAGCTTTTCCCATCCTTTGTCACAAGTCCCAAATCCAAAATTCCGTCAGAATGTTTTCCCTTATCTTTTCGCCCCATTAACAATCTCCGGTAAATTTTTTCGCGCTCTCGAAGCTTGGACATGTCATCAGGTACGGATGTTTTAGCCAATTCCCATGTCGTCATGGACTTGTTTTTGCTCATGATTTTCAGAAGGTTCTGGACATTCTGCTGATGTTTACTGGATGTAGATTTTTGCGCATTGGAAGATCCATAATGAGCATGGATATTGGGACGAAGATACATTTTGTAATTTTGTAAGTTTCCATAGGCCACATCGCTTTCCAAAGGCATACCGTAATACGGTATCTCTTGTTATATATAACTCAGGCTCAGTTTATTCATGAAGCAGCAAATCATGCACAACTGGCAACACTCGCCTTCTGAAAATCAGGTTGCAAGCAATCCTGTAAAAGCAATGTCAAAACCCTTGCAGCAGACAAAACCAGACACATTTTCCATCGAGGATTTGATGGGTCTTTCTTGGATTTTGTTTGAGGAGAGAAGTTAGAATGTCAGCATTGTCATTCATTCCCTGCAACCAGATTGTGTATAACATGGTGATTTGTCATCTCGAAAAACAAAATAGCCAAAAAAACAGCGAGAAGATGATAAAATGACGTCTTTGGACAGCATCTTTTTCCCCAAGGGCGGATTTTCATCTTCACATTTGGATGAATCAGAGATATCAAGGGGTATCGACGGGATAAATTCCCTACATCCAAATTATCCAATGCGTGATTATCGGTTTGGAGATCAAAATAAAGCAGAAAGAGATCATCAGAAAACAAAGGGAAATTTTTCAACATGAATATGAGTCACACATCAAAGACGTTAAGAAAACGCAATACAAATAATTCAAAGCGTTTAGCCACGTTTTGCTTTTTTGGAGCAATACTAAGCATGATGGCTTTGTCATTAGACGTGACGATATTTGCAGAGCAATCTCATACTACAGAGTCCAGACTTGATGACGGCACAAGTCTTCAAAAAACGGTTGCAGTCATGAACATACCTGAAGAGAACACTTTGCCTTGGGGAACAGTGAAGGGTCAGATTAGTGATCCTACCCAAGGACATCCAGTGATAATTCAATTCTTCAAATCAATTAAGGAGGACCCAGTCCATATTGCACAGGTAAATGTGAAAGGGGATGGATCTTTTGATTACAAGTTCAGAATACTTTCAATTGATGAAGGTAAGATTACCCATTTTTTTGAAGGAGACTACATCGTCAAAATCTTCAAGGTAGTGAACACACCAAAAGATGATCTAGAATCAGTCTAGATTATCTCACCTATTTTTTATTGAATTTAAGCCATCTTGTTTGGAGCAAAACAATGAAAATGATATCATAGTCGTTAAAAGATTTCAACTTAATAACTAGTCAACATAATTCCAAAAAATGTCCAAAACAGAAGCAAGAAAGGTTCTCAAAGACGCCCCAATTATGTGGAGGCGGATCAACTCAATTGGTGTGATTTTAGACTGCAACTCAACATATGCGGCAAGCATAGGATATGCAAAATCAGAGATATTGGGCAAGTCCATATTTGCACACGTCCCCAAAGAATCATGGGAAGACATGAATGATGCACTAAAAACATGGTTTGAAACAGGAAAAGTGACATCAAGAAAAATAATATTCAGCAGACAGGATAACAGCGTATTCTCTGGACTACTGCAAGCCACAAGTCTCTATGATGAAAATGAAAACATGATAGGAAGTAACACCGTAATTTTTGATCTGACACAGATGACTGATGAAAAGATGATAGAATATGAAGAATTCTTTAGAAAATCAAACGAGAGAATGGATGAAATAAAAAATCACGAATACGACAAGATGGATAAGAGCCTAAAATCAGAATATGACGGCCTGAAGAAAATGTTTGAAATGCTCTCCACCATCAACTTGAAAGAGTTGAAATGATCAACTATCAATCTTTGATTGATTTTTGTATTTCATCAAATACTTTTTTAACTTCAGTTACAGCTGCACCGTCTTCCAAAGTGCTAAGATCCCCAACCACCTCATTTGTTCCAATCGCCTTAAGCAGCCTTCGCATTATTTTTCCACTTCGTGTCTTTGGAAGTTTTGAAACAAAATAGATTTGTCTTGGCGTGGCAATGGCACCAATGTCAGATCTAATTTTATCTACAAGTTCTTTTTCCAGAGCATCCGAATCAATTTTCAATCCGTGTCTTAAAACTACAAATGCGATTATCACTTCACCTTTTACATTATCTGAAATTCCACATACCGCAGATTCCGCTACGCTTTGATGAGAAACAATGCAGCTCTCAAGTTCAGCAGTACCAATTCGATGACCTGCCACCTTAAGAACATCATCTGCACGCCCAAGTAACCAGATATATCCATCATCATCTTGCGTAGCAAAATCTCCCGAATAGTAACGGTTTTCATATTTTGACCAGTAAACATTCCGGTATTTTTCATCATCACCCCATAGCGTCAAGAGCATCCCAGGCCAGGGATTGTTGATAACAAGATGGCCCTTGGTGTTGATCGGAACAACATCTCCGTGTTCATCAACCACATCAAGGTTTATGCCAGGAATCGGACGAGTTCCAGACCCAGGCTTTAACGGAATGGTTTCCAGACCAGGAAGTGGTGAAATCAGCATCCCTCCCGTTTCTGTCTGCCACCAGGTATCAATGATAGGGCATTTTTCTTTCCCAATTGTTTTAAAATACCATTTCCAGACTTCGGGGTTAATCGGCTCCCCCACAGTTCCAAGTAATCGCAATGATGAAAGATCAAATGAGTTTGGAACGTCATCGCCGAATTTCATAAACATCCTCAGGGCAGTAGGGGTAGTATAGAAAATCGTAACGTTGTATTTTTGCAGGATGTCCCACATTCGAGACTCATCCGGAAAGTCAGGTGCGCCCTCATACATTACCTGAGTTGCACCATGAAGTAATGGCGCATATACCACATAGCTATGGCCGGTGACCCATCCAATGTCTGCGGTGCAAAAAAAGACATCAGTATCCTGAATGTCAAATGCCCATTTGAAGGTAGAATATAGATGAGTCAAATATCCACCAGTCCCATGTAATACGCCCTTTGGTTTTCCGGTAGTTCCAGAAGTATACAAAATGTAAAGTGGGTGGGTACTTTCAAGCCTTTCTGCATCACACGAGCTTGACGCAGAATCCATTAGATCATTCCAAAATTTATCCTTGGCAGACATTGAAATTTTATTTTTTGCCCTTTCAAGAACTATTACATGGTCGACAAGGTCAATACCATCTATTGCATCATCAACGACATCTTTGAGATTCACAATTTTTCCTCTCCTATATCCCCCATCAGCAGTGATGATGACCCGGGATTCAGAATCATTGACTCTGTCTCTAATTGATGCTGCACTAAAACCAGAAAAGATTACAGTGTGTATTGCCCCGATTCTTGCACATGCCAACATGGAAATGGGTAATTCGGGAACCATTGGAAGATAGATAGTAACTCGATCACCTTTTTTCACATCAAGTGATTTGAGAACGTTGGCAAACTTTTGGACCTGCATAAACATGTCAGCATATGTTAGAGTTCTAGACTCGTCGTTTTCACCTTCCCAGAGAATTGCAGTCTTGTCAGCCCTTGAATTCTGATGGATGTCCAGAGCGTTGTATGATGCGTTGATGGTGCCCCCAACAAACCACTTGGCAAAGGGAGGCTTCCAGTCCAACGTAGCAGTCCAGGTAGAAAACCATGAAAGATTCCTTGCCTGATCATCCCAAAAGGAGATAAAGTCAGAATCTGCCTTTTTTCTTAAATGAACATCATGGTTTCCCAGTCCAATATCAAACGTTTCAGACATCGAAAATGATACGATGCAGAACTACATTACATTTGTGCTAGAAATAGGATAAAAATGAATTGTAACTGTTAGATGCAAAAAGATTTGTCTAAACAGTTTCATGATCATCGGCTAGATCATACAAGATGTTAGGCATGATGCGCAATACCATACTTCGAAACTTTGCACAGTCTTTTGCTATGACTGTCTAATTTGTAGAAAATATTATCTATGAAGAAATCAACGATGAAGTGATGCATAAAGGATGGATTCCAATCATTTTAGGACTAGTTGGTTTTACATCTCTTGAATTGTTACTGTATTCCGGTTTACTGATTGTGATTTAGAGTATTCACAGTCTATTCAGTATTGCTTTTTCCGGGTACAGATCGTGTAAATTATGTTATATTGAAGATTTTTTCTAGCATCTTAATTGGATTTAGATCATAAAATCTTTGGAGGCATCATCACAATTATTATGATCATTGTAGTCACATGGTCTGCATCAATCTTATTGGCTCAAAACAATGATCCTTCCAGATTTGATTTTCTCAACAAGGAGCAAATTGAATCAATCAAACATCTAGAGTCACTTTGTAGTGGTCATTCTGCAACATCAAAAGTATACTGCATGAATGCAATAGGCATTGAAATATCCAAGTACCAAATTGAGGGTGCATCAAAAAAGGCAATACATCTTGATGATGTTACTGTGTGCCATTTGATTTCGTCAGACATTGATTGTCTGTTTAAAGTTGCACAAAAATCCAACAACAAAGATGCATGCCATGAAATAATTAATTCTCATAAAAAATTTGAATTTCCAGATGAATCAAATCTGAATCATCTTAAAAGTTTAAGAGATTATTGTTTAAGCAGGCATGTTTCATCATGACATTTTTTTGTAACATGAAAAACTTTTGAAGTTTTTCATTTATTATAAAAACTAGATTCTACCTACCCAGTATTACTTGATGACAATCAACTTTAAGAATAGAACCACACCCAACATACACTCCCAAAATGATCACAGAGACCACAGATGCCCAGATAATCAGTTCCCATTTAAAATTGATTTTTGGCACTTTTTTAAATACGCTCATACTTTTGCTAACAAAATTTGTATAAAATGATGCATTGAGAATTTTTAATCTTTAACCATTTGTCATACCGGTGTAGATCACGTTATCCTGTAGGATTATGAAATAGGAAACAGGAAAATGTACTCTAGGCTTTCTTTGTTGCAGATGACATCAGTTCCAACATATTCTTGCTTAAGGACGCAAATGTCTTGGTATTTTCATTTAACGCTTCAAACATGTTGTTTGACGTATAGTTGGAATCAACTGTGAATTTGTTCTGGTTCTGATATGCAGTAATTGCCTGTTCTGTGATGTTACGGATTGTCTCCAATGTCTCCTTGTTCATGTTGACGTTCATGCCTGCTTTGGTAGCCAATTCCTGTTGCAGAGTAATTGACGAGAAAATCATGTTTTTCCAAGACTTTAGGAAATTTTGCTGTATGTCTGTGGCGGTTTGATGGTATACAGGTGTAGATTTTTCAATCTCTGCGAAGAATTTCTCAGTGTTTTCTTTGCATTCCTCAAACAAATTATTTGGTTTATCTGCTGTTTTACTCATGTAAACAAAGCGGGCAGGTCATAGATAAATTTGTCCTCAAACCAATAGAATCCATAAAAAATCCCATTTTTTCAGGATTTAGTGTTGTTTAAAAATGAAAACAAAATTAAACAAACGTTGAGGACATTCTTAATCTTATTTTTATTTCATCATTACTTAATTACACGAATAGCAACCGAATAATTCCAAACATCACGAGGTGAAAGCAATGCTATGATGATTTGTTGTGAACTGACAACAAAGTGGTTTTGGTTACAACATCTATTTCTAATTCTCTGCAGGATTTACAACATCTCAATCAAAGTTGCGTTAGAACTTAAGACCAAGAACGACTTAGTTTTTTGATGACAGTTCCAATACTGCATATGATGTTCAAAAATGGCATTTAGCCAATGCGGATGATTCGCATGAACAAATGATCAGTACCGATCATGTGGAAAAAACAAATGGCAACACGACAACACAATGATGCCGCTTAGCGTATGCACGAAATTTGGTTTTCAGTTTACCAGACCACATACATCAACAGATTCACATATCCATCTGCGCCATATAATCTTCATTATCACCACCACATGATCAACCTTTTATACAAATTTTGTAAGGATCAAACCTGCTATAATCCCTTAACAATAGCAAAACTCGACATTCCAAAGATGTCTAAAGACTGGTTTGATTACCCGCGAAGTGTCAAACCAGTTTTATAATTACATCCCAGTAAGATTCAATTCTAACACACATTATTTTGAGGCTAAAACCAGTACCATCTTTTTCCATCCATCCCCCATCCTCTTGATGGATTTATTGGTACAAATTTCACGGTCATGAGATTAATCTAAGAGAAATTGTATTTATCAGATACGATGGGATTGTATACAGTCCATATTTACCACAGATAGGAGTAAAAATAACACCCGTAGAATTTTCCTTGATCTCAATCAGCACCAAATGAATTCATGAATAATGGCAAATAAGACACATTCTAGTTATAAAAATCATAATTAATGAAAAAGTGATTTTACGTCATACGTCTAAGGTTGATTCGATCAAGGTCAATGATTTTTCAGGCTCAAATTTAATTATTTTTTCTGTCAAGTAATCCATGATCAAAGAGTTCTTTGGGTTTATCTGGGATTTAGTGTCAGGTAACTAACTATTTTTCGAAATATCAGTACAAAGAATAAAAGGCATATTTCGTGGATAATAACAAATTTATTTTTTGTTTTACAATAACATAATGCCAAAAACTGATCATAGCAAACAAATTCAAGTATCTCAGGGCACATATAATCAGGTTCAGATGTAACGTATCTTAGCAGCATTAACCAAAAAGTGCATGAGCCTAGATCTTCTATACGTTAAAAAATAGATTAAAAAAATTATTGTGCTTCCATTCGGGCAAGCCAATCGTTATCGTTATCGTTTTTTGAAGTCTCTGTTGTCACCTGTTGGGGTGGTTGTGGGATTGCAAATGTCACTTCGGAATCAGCAGGAGGTCCAGGAATAGGTAGGGCCTCAATTTGTATTGGTTCTGAAGGTGTGACGATTGGTTCTGTTGGTGCTTCTGGAAGCATAGTCTGAACTACTTGTTCTCGTTCAGGAGTCTCCAGATATGTAACGGCAGATTCTTGTATGTCTGGCGGTGATGTGGCAGTTATTTCTTTGACTTCTAATTCAAGATCAGCTATCCTGTTCTTTACGTTTGCAATTTCTGCGACTTCGTGTGTCACATGCTCAATTACCTCAGTTGTGCATGATTTCACAATCTCAAACGTTGCATCAGGAATTTCGTTGCTCTTGTATTGTACTTTTGCGTCAAATGATAGCATTTTTGCAGACTTCATTTGAGCATCTAACTCTGTCAATCTAACCTCAAGTATGGCCTTGATTTCGCTTTCTGTTTCGTCTAATGATACAAGTTTTGACTTGTATTTTTCATGAATGATTTCTGCATCCGCTTTCATGTCATCGTTTTCTGAAACAATATCAATCAATGCCTTTAGACGACGTAGAGTTAATTGCTTTTCACGAATTAATCTTTGGGAGTCAAGCCTCCATTTTGGAATAAATATAACAACTTCACCTTGGACCACAAGCTGCTCAAATTGGATTTGCTGTAATCCCTGAGAACCGCAGTCAATGCCGACGGATTGAATGCTGCCGTCGATGTCAGTTATTGTACCTATGACTTTACCCATGAATGTTCCGTACATGTCTTTGACGTTCTTTCCGATAATTTCTGTATCATCGAGTGTCATGTGAGTTAGTTCAGAGATTTGTATAACCGACAAAGTGTAAGAAATATTTTTAGTTTTAGTAAGATTTTTTTCACAAACTTTGGATTGCCCAGAACGTAGTAATTTTAAAATCTAGAGAAAAAATAGCCAATTTATGATTCAAAAAGAAGAACTTGAGCAAATCTTGAACTTTGTTGCAAGTAGATGGACTGAGGCAACCAAGGATCCAAACAACAAATCAATGGAGAGTCTACCAGATGATTTTTGGATGAATTCGATAGGTGGAAAAACCGCCAAAAACGGCTATTGGACAACCACATTGATGTACACGGAAAACGAGGCAGATGCTGCAGGTTTCAAAGAAGTGCTGATGAGATGGCAAGCAAAGGGCCAGGACAAAAATAAGGACAAGGGTCCCGATCTAATTCAGATTGGAAAAAAGAAATAGACTATTAATAATTGAAAAAAGGCACACAGGCATTGCCAGAATTTTCAATTAAGGAAAAAAAGAGCCTATCAGATCATTTTTCAAATACAGAAAGCAACGTCTTTGCCATTACAAGTCCAAGGCAAGTTGATCGTGGTGCATTGATGTCAAGGTACAGTAGAACAAACAAAAGCATGAGACGTATTTTCCTTGATGAATTTTTAAAAAACAAAGACAGAGGAGATGAATTTTACAACAGGGTGCTTTTAGAATATGGCGATGATTCGGTAGCGGAGTTGGGTGAAGCACAAATTGCAATAGAAGGACTGTCAAACATCGCCGTAAAGAAAATTGAAGACAGACGAATAGGATTATCATACTTAGAAAAATCGTCAAGATATGTTGCATGGAACAAAAAAGAAAACGGAAAGTACAGGTTTTACAGAGATCCGGAAATTTCAAAGTCAAGATATGCAGACATGTATGAGGAAAGTTGTAATTTTTCATTTGACACTTATTCAAACAATATTGAACCGATGACAAATTATGTCAGAGAAAAATACCCGATAGAAAAATACATGTTCAAAGATTCAGAAGATGGAAAAGAAAAAATATTTTCCAAATTAAAAAATGAGTCGGACATAAAATCGGCCGGTATGATTTACAGAGGATCCACCAAAGCTAAAGCGCTTGACATCCTCAGAGGATTACTGCCAGCATCAACATTGACAAACGTTGGAATTACAGGGAATGGCAGAGCGTTTGAATATCTCTTAACGGTTTTGGGCTCATCGGATCTCAGAGAGGAACAGTATTTGGCCACAAAAATTAAAAAAGAATTGGACACCACCATCAAATCATTTGTAAGCAGAGCAGATGACAAATATGGAAAAGCGTTTCAAAAATACCTCAAGGACGTTAAAATCAAAGCGAAAGAAATCACGAAAAAAGAAATAAGACCAAATCAGATCACAGGCTCATTTACAAAACTCGTAGAGTGTGAATCAGAAAATATAGCAATCGATAAAACAATTACAAGCATCATGTACGAGCAATCTCCAAGCACATCCTATGAGAATATTCTGCAACAGGTAAAAAAAATATCAAAAGAGAACAAGATCAAAATCATAAACGAATTTGTAAAAATTAGAAAGAACAGACGTCACAGGCCGTCAAGGGCATTTGAAAATATATTTTATACATTTGACCTGTGCAACAACTTTGGAATGTTCAGAGACATGCACAGACACAGAGCATTAACATTGGAAAGGCAATTGCTTACAACCGATCACGGATACAGCATGCCAAATGAAATCAAAGTTCTTGGAATCGAGAAGGACTATAAAGATTGTATGGATAAAACAAAGGAAACGTTTGGGAAGATTAGAAAAAAATACCCCGAGCAAGGTCAGTATGTTGTCAACTTTGGATACAACTATCCATATTTTATGAAGTTCAATCTCAGAGAAGCATGTCATCTGCTTGAATTAAGGACCGTGCCTCAAGGACACACAGATTATAGAAAAGTGGCACAACAAATGTTTGAGCAGATCAACAAGATACATCCCAACCTAAGTAAGATAATGAGATTTGTGGACATGAAGGAATATGATTTAGAAAGATTTGAATCAGAAAAAAGAACAGAAGATAAAAGAAAGAACCTAAAGAAATAGAAAATTATTATAATCTTTAGGATATGAGAACATATCATGGCAGTAAGAGTGGAGAAAACATCCGAAGAATGGAAAAAGCAGCTTACTCCTGATCAATATGAAATATGCATAGGTCACGGGACAGAGCCACCATTTTCAGGAAAATATAATGACAGTAAGCTTGAGGGGAGTTTTAAATGCGTATGTTGTGACGAAGAGCTGTTCTCATCAAACTCAAAATTTGATTCAGGTTCAGGATGGCCAAGTTTTTGGGAGCCTATCTCGGAGGAAAAAATAGAATATGTATCAGACTCGGCATATGGCATGATCCGCACAGAGGTCAATTGCAACAAATGTGGAGCTCACTTGGGTCACGTGTTTGATGATGGTCCAAAGCCTACAAATCAAAGATATTGCATCAATTCCATTTCACTACAACATGAAAATGACAAGGACATTCAAAGTTAGTCACAGATGACCGTTTAGCGGATTCATGGTTAATGGTATTCAAAAATTATTAATAAAACGCAATTAATGAAAAGAAAATCAAGGAGAATATGATGAATTCCAATTACGTGTTAAAACGGAGTGAGACGGTTTGAGGATAATCCTATGTGGATTCGGGGTCGTGGGTCAGAGTCTGGTCAAGCTGTTTGATTCCAGATCAGATGAACTCTATGCAAAATACGGGCTAAAGCCAAGAGTGGTCGGTGTGTTTGACAGTAAAGGGAGCGCAGTGGACAAATCAGGACTTGACCTATACAAGCTAGTAGAAGTAAAGAAGAAATTCGGAACTGTAAAAAATTATTCCAAAACAAAAAATTCAATGTCAGGTACAGACATGCTAAAAAACATAGAAGCGGAGGTGCTTATTGAAACCACCGCCAGTAACTACAAGGATGCAGAACCGGGAATGACGCATATTACAACGGCCATGAAAAATAGCATGCACGTAATCTCTGTCAACAAAGGACCTCTCGCACTAGCTTTTCCATCACTGCTTGAACTTGCAATCTATAATCAGGTAATGTTCAAGTTTAGTGGCACAGTAGGAGGAGGAACACCAATTCTAGACTATGCCAAAAACAGCCTAAGTGGGGAGAGAATCACATCATTTGCAGGGATATTGAACGGAACTACAAACTACATCCTGACCAACATGGCATCAGGACTGTCATTTGAGGAGGCATTGAAAGATGCAAAGGATAAAGGATATGTTGAAGCGGATGAGTCTCTGGATTTGGATGGCCTTGATGCCGCAGCAAAGCTGGTGATTCTTGCAAACTGGATAATGGGTATGAAGGTGACACTTCCAGACATTGATTGTTCAGGAATTCGAAAGGTGACAGTAAAGGATATTGGAAAAGCTGCCAAAAAGAATTGTGCAATAAAGTTAATTGCATCATGCGACAAAGAACTGATTGTAGGTCCAAAGGAAATCCCAAATGACGATCCACTTTGTGTCAATGGCACCCTTAATGCCATTGCGTTTACATCAGAGCATTCTGGCACTCAGACAATTATCGGAAAAGGAGCAGGAGGTATGGAAACCGCCAGTTCAATTCTAAGAGATCTGCTAGACATCAGACAAGAGATTGCACGAGATTGAAGTCCAATCTGATTTCCAAAAGTGAGACAACATTACTGTTAAAAACAGTTTCAGAGAGATGGGGGATGGAATTTCCAAAAATAAAAAATGTCAAGGTGCATAAGATATTTGATGATGCACAAATCATTACGGCCAATGGAATGAAAATATTAAAAGTTGAAGATGATTATCTACCATTCTTATCTGAGACAGAAATGCTGCAAAAATTCCCATCAGTTACGGTTGACGTCGGGGCAATCAAGTTCATGTGTAAGGGTGCAAACCTAATGAGGCCAGGTATTTTGAAATTTTCGAAGTTTGAAAAAGACAATATTGTATGCATTGTAGAAGAATCCCATCACAAATTCATAGCCATAGGAAAATCCATTGTATCCAGTTCAGAGTTGGAAACCATGGAAAAAGGAGAAATCATAAGAAACATACACTACATCTCAGACAGGTTTTGGGAAGCAGGAAAAACAATCTACGAATAATCATAGATTAGCGCATTAGTCAGTTTTTGATTATTTTATACTTTCAGTAAACTCTTCGGTGCCATCTTTTGTGATGACAAGTACGTCCAGACCATCACCACTTGCAGAATCTCTCAAAGCAGCAGACCTAACAGCACGCTTTGCCAAATCAACGGCATCATTCCTACTCATATTTGGCTTAAACTGAGGATCCAACACACCCAATGCCATTTCAGCTCCAGTTCCAACAGCAGCATAATCATCAGGTAGAACAGATCCCAAAGGATCAAGAGTATACATAATTGGCTTGTCAACGACACCTCCAACAATTACTTGCGTTAGTAAAGGAAAATATCTTCGCTCATACATCATGTTTGACATCATTTTTGCAACAGTGTTAGGAGGAACATCTCTCTTGATATCCATTTTTCTAATTTTTGCAAGAGCGGAAATTTGTAAAGATAGAATTTGCATGTCAGCCACGAGGCCTGCACAAGTTGCACCGACCTTGTCAGTGATAGGAAATGTCTTTTTTGTGGACTTGCTTACAAGGAAATTTCCAAACGCGATCCTTTTCTCACTAGCAAGAACAATGCCACCATCAAAAGTAATTCCAACAGCAGTTGCTCCCGGCATATACATCGACATAACTCAAATAATTTTACCGCATAATAAAGGGCTTTCTACATTTGACACGTGAATTATGGGCAAAATAATTATACTGAAAGTTTTAGAAAATCGCGTTGGCTACTGCAGCAATTAAAGAAAAAATCCTAAATGACGCAGTCTTTGTAGGTTTAAGATCAGTCATTGGCACAATATTCATCATTCATGGCATATCCAAATTCAACGAAGGCTTTGGTGGTTTTTTGTCAAGTATGGGAATTCCTGCAGAAATGCAAATTCCAATTGCGTTGGCAGAAATGATTCCAGGGATTTTGTTAATGATCGGAATCCTCAGCAGACTATCTGCGTCATTGTTGTCAATCATCATGCTTGGCGCAATATTTGTCGTCAAGGGAGCTCAAAGCATTACAGGGGATGGCGGAGTTGAATTTGACTTGATTCTTCTGGCATCGGCACTAGTAATAATGATAGCAGGTCCAGGTAGAATATCGCTTGCACACGCTATCGGAAAGATACCAAGATGCCTCCATTAGGAATTTCCAAAATTATCCATGATCAAACACATACACTTTGTTGCCTTCTTCAGCAAATCAATCCTGGCAAATTCATTTGGAGAATGGATTCTTGAAAACATGTACGTGCTGCCAATTGAGATGCAGGGAGCATTCAGAATACCTGCAAACGGATGCATCGGTCCAGTTCCAGCATTGGATATGTTTAGAATGGATTTTCCAAAGGCCTCATCTGCAGCAGATTTTACCTGGGAAACAAATGGGTCTGAAGAGTCTGTTCGAGCTGCCGCCTCACCATGAAAAACTTTGATTTTGATATCAGCGAATCCTTTTGATTTTAGGTGATTTTTCAATCTTGACACCTGTCTTGACGGAATCATTTTAGGTATCAGCCTAAAATCTATTTTTACCAAAGCATCACCAGGTAGAACGGTTTTGGCACCATCTCCAACGTATCCAGAAACGAATCCCGCGATATTGCAGGTGGCGCCACCCACTAGTGCTTTTTTTGCATCCATCCCTTTCTTATCACCCACAAAAGATTTGATCCCAAATTCTTTTTTGAATATACTTTCGTCAAACGGTTCTTTTCGGATTATCTCCAGATCATTTTTTGAAAAAGGCACAACTTCTTTGTACCAATCCTCGATGAGGACTTTCCCGTCTGCATCCCTAAGCGTTTTGACAGCTTCGATTAATTTCCATGCGGGATTTTTAATTAGAACCGCAAGGCTAGAATGTGCATCCATGATTGATTCGGATACAGACATTTCTACAAACAGCAATCCCTTCATTCCAAGACCGATGATGGGCCTATTTTTTGCATCCACATATCCAAATTCCCAAATTACGCCATCACAAGAAAATTTCTTTTTGTATTTTTTCAAATATTCTTCAATATGCGCACTTCCAGTTTCTTCCTCACCCTCAATCACAAATTTTATGTTACATGGCACATCGCCTGTTGTTTTCATACATGCCTCCACAGCCTTGATTCGCGTGATCAACTCACCCTTGTCATCAGTTGCACCCCGCCCAAAAATCTTATTTCCTTTTCTAGTGCCGCTGAATGGAGGATCATCCCATAGATCAAACGGTTCGGCAGGTTGCACGTCATAATGATTGTAAAACATCAAAGTTTTTGACGGATTTTGTTTTGACATGATTTCCCCGTATACAATAGGCGCCACTCCTTTTTTTAATCGCAGAATTTCAGAATTTATTCCGGAATCTTTTAGTAATTTTTGTACCAGTCTCGCACATTCTTCTATGCCCTCGTTTTTTGCAGACACGCTGGGCTGTCGAATTAGCATTTGAAGATCCGAGATCAGATCATCCATGTGAGCGTCTACGTGCTTGAGATGATCCATATTAGTCATAGAATTCGGTCAAAAGGCACCATCACATAAGGAATTTCATCTAACAGATCCATGGATGTCATGTGCAACCCCAATTTCTTTTGAGATTCTGCACCAGCCAGCCCATTAATGAAAGATGCAGCTGCGGCAGACTCCAAGGTATTTCTGTTTCGCGACAACAATCCGGCAACTAGTCCGGAAAGAACATCGCCAGTACCACCAACAGTCATGCAGGGTGTCTTTTTCTCGTTTAGATAAGTGGTGGAACCATCAGAGATGATGTCAGTAGCACCCTTGAGTAAAACAGTAATTCCAAATGCTTTCGCGTTTTTTTCCACAAGATCAATTTTCTCACTTTCTGAATCAGGAGGAATTTCCCCAAAGAGTCGTTTGAATTCTCCAGCATGCGGAGTCACTACAACATTCTTGTTTTCCAAAAGAGGCAAAACTTCAGGAATCAATGCACTTGCATCCAATGATAACCTCACATCCCTATCCAGCAAAGAGGTCACAAAACGCAATAACGAATTTCTTTCTTGTATTGCAAGACCCATTCCGATTGTGGCAGAATGCAGATTACGCGGCAATGCACCAATTAGCTTGTTAACAGCACCCAAAGTCAGCTTCTGATCTACTAACGGAATAACGATGAGATTTGGCGAGATTGCACGTGTCGACATTACATTGATTTTTGGGACACTTGTGTAAACAAGATCAGTACCGCACTTTAACGCAGCAATCGAAGACAGGATTGGAGCGCCATGATAGACGTAACTGCCACCCACAACCAACACGATTCCATTGTCGCCCTTTCTAGATTTTGAATCTCTTGCTGGAATAAACTTTTGAACAATTGATGCAGATAGTTTTTCAATCGCCATATAGCGTATTCAAAAAGACGCATGAATAAACTTGTTTTGAAATATGATTGGTTTTTAGGATAATTTCTGGACTTTTGTTTTCACGCGTTTTGTACTAGTCTTTTTGGAGGTTTTAGTAGCAGTAGTATCAGTTTTTGCGGCTGGCTTTTCGACATCATTGAGATCTGTTTTTGACTTAACGGAAGATTTTTTGGGATTTCTGCCAAAAAATGCCTTTCTTGCAAAGCAAAGGTACGTCGTATGTCCGATTCCTTGAAAAGAGTGCCTAGTTTTTCCTTCTCTGGCCTCAATGGTACGTAAAATATGCTCAGTTGATTCAATATCCGTGAATTCATTTTCAACCAGGGCCATGGTCAATTTTTCCAATTGATTCATCGTAGGACAGATTGCAAACACACATCCGCTTCCCTTCAGCATCTTCCTTACTTGGGGAACCACAACCCAGGGATCACCCAAATCAACGAATGCCACATCCATGTCTTTCAGAGGCATTTTCTTTGCAGTTTTTAGATCAAGATTATGCTGTGTCACATATTTTGTCATTCCAGCTTTTTCAATATTTTTTGCCGCGATCTTCATGAAGTTTTCATCCACATCAAAAGTGTAAACATGTCCTCTAGGTTTT
Organism: Candidatus Nitrosopumilus sp.; assembly: GCA_029263475.1. GTDB lineage: Archaea > Thermoproteota > Nitrososphaeria > Nitrososphaerales > Nitrosopumilaceae > Nitrosopumilus. Next base: position 17,869 of record JAJCXK010000022.1, on the reverse strand, counting down.
ACAACACCTGCAACAAACGAAGTAAGCGAACCGCTGCCAGTTCCAATTTCCAGGATTTTCTGACCGCTGCCTATTCCACATCTTGCTATGATATAGCCAATGTCTTTAGGATATACAATCTGCGTACCATGCTGAATTTTCATCACATAGTCATACATGGTAGGTTCCAAGAGATACACGTACTTGTCCTTGTTTGTGATCAACCTAGATCCGTATTCCTTACCAATAGCATCAGAATGCTTGATTACACCAATATGAGTATGAAATGATTCTTTCTTGGATATTTTTGCCAGCCATTTTTTTGAATTGCTGTAAAAGAACAGTACAGGGGAATTGTTCTTTATCAGGGCCATGCAATTTGCCTCAAATTTTTAGATAAGAATCTACTGATCAAATTCAAAGTGTTATTTACTCTGAGGACTCAAGAACTATGCTGATGATTATATCAACGGGTTCTCTCTGATTTCCTCAAAAGTGAAGAAAGTTGCCGAATTATGAAGCTATTTGTAATTTTAAAAAGAAATGAATAAGCATACAACATTTCGTAAGGGATTTTTTATAAAATCAGTTAATGGTGATTACGTTGGATTTTTAATTAAAAATATTAACAGCTATCACAGAATCCAAAACAATTGGAATCAACAGTTAGTTCTCTAAAAGAAGAGTGTCAGAAAGTACTTGATCTGGATGAGGCAATAAGATTTGTTGGCAGAATAAAAGAACGTCAGGTCATCGCATTTGTCAGAAGAAGTAATTCTGAACCATTACTGGATGAAGAAATGGGTAATTTGGCACATTATCAGGCATCAGTCAAAGCAAGCATGGAAGAGATGTTTGACGGTCAGCTAGGAAAAACAAACTGGATGATCACATGTAAGGAATTCGTCAAAATGATCACTCTTTTCTTGGATGACGGACTGTTGATCATGTCAATAGAAAGTAACGCAAGCCACGATGAAATAATCCAAAAAATTCAAGGGCTAAATACAAAGTTCTAACTTAATCGAACTGCATGTTGAGTTGTGCAGAGGATTTCACATATTGTTTTTGTTTCTGTATTTTTGAATTGAGACAATGATGCAATCTCACGAGGTGTAAAGTCAATTTTCTTAATTCTTTCTATTACTCAATGATACTCGACGTTTTAATCCGGTACTACGAGGCTTGGTTCTCAATAAACGTCCGCAACAAGGACACCACAAACCTTCCCACTCAATGAATCTTTCACATTGAGGGCATCGTTTCTGACCATTCTCATATCTTCCACCCACATGGCTGTTGGATTTGGCCTTGTATTTTTTACATGCATCATTGCATTGCACAGAATCTTGACGGTGTAGGTAGTAAAAAAAGAGTTCTTGCGAATTCCATTTTTCACATTGGTTTTAATCAGTTAAAAGATAGTTTCAAAAATAATAACATCTAATCTTGATAACACGTATGTCACATGCTTGACTTTTCAATTATCCATCACATGCCCCATATTTTATCGATGCATGTCTCATTTGAAAATAAGATCAATACACATGCTCCAAACTTCTAAAAATCATCTTACTCACTTTATCCATTATCTTCAGGATAATTATTTCGCATTTCATGATTTTCCAAATTGGACATTTTATGAGGATTTTATCTGTTTTATGTCAGATTTGACTTCCAATCTGGACATTCTTGTACGGATGCATTTCCGAGGAGAATATATGAAATAATGTGTGTGTTATTTTATGAAAAGTTTTAGCATCCATTCATCAATTCCAAAAAAATCCGCTACACACGTGAAGAATGACAATGTTTCCCTTGCTACCTGTCATCATGATAAAACAAATAGAACATCATCATCGACTCCAAGTACATCAGAGATAAGAGAATGAAGTACTTGATTTCAAATAAAATTAAGATCAGCGAAAATATTGAAGACGAAACGTTGAGTAAAGCATCACATATTCACAATAGTTGCACATTATTTTTTTGGTGTTTTGGAGAGCATAGATGAATCAATCCCATGTAAAGATTACAGCGATGTTTGCTTTATTGTCATTTTTTGTGGTTTTAAGTTCATTTGATTATGTTGATGCGTCAAAGAATTCCAAAGTTGCAACACCCAACATTGTCACTACACAACTCAATGAATATTCCAACTATGTTCATTTTCAACCAGAATGGAAAAGCTATCCAAGAAATCTAATAGTAGACGTATCTACAACGTGGGAAAGACAGATTATTGTAGGAACGGGAGAAAAGCCAGATATTTCAAAATACGGTGCCAAACAGAAACAGAATTCACTCCAATATGTAAATGATAAACCAGTGGTTGCAGTTCAATATGATTACAGAGACTGCCAATCACAATGGTTTCATTATGCAAAAACAGGTTTAGACTTTATCGGGAATCAACTGGGACTGTTCGGAGAAAATAGACAGGTTCCAAATATTGCGTATTCGGATGAATTGCAAGAACAAAAATTGCATGACGGATTTGCACAATTCATACCCATTTGTACATCAAAGGAATTCACAAGTTATGAGTACACCATTTCAATAAATGATGACACCGTAGGATTTGATGTGTTTTTTGTACCTTCACATATTCAGCAGGATAATTATTTCACATCACCTGAAAACTTTGAGTATTATGACCAAACAGGATGCAATGCAACTAACCATCAGAAGTTTTCAGGCACGTGTCATGTGGACAAAGATGCAGGATTACTAATAATAATTCCAGATGAATTGTCTAGACCGATGACAAAAATATCAGTCAATTTGACAGAAAAATGACATAGGCACAATTTTCCACATAATTTACCTGTAAATGATATTTTGATGACAACTAGCACCAGACAATTTGTACTTTAACACAGTTTTTTACCCTTCAACGAACAATGTATGCACATTGTCTTCTGTAGAATTTCAAGCTAGGAATAATTGTAAATGGATCCTTCTTTACAGTCTGTCAAGAATCAATGTGATTATTCATGATGATTTGAAGTCTCTCAGGTTGAAACTGTCTTGAACAGAGTAAAATATTATCTTGATCTTCAGTTATTCCACATACACTGTACGCGAGAAATACTGAGGCCAATCGCCATCAGAATTATCCTTCAGGTCATCATACACCTTTTCAACCATGGATGCATCTTCAAGCCAAACTTCAATATGATATACTCCGGGAGCAATCAAAATCAGATCAGGATAATCAATTAGCAACGTACCGTGTGGGGAAATGATCGTTTCTGAACCCTTGCTTTTGGCAAATCCAGCATTATTTTTCATGTCAATACTGTAATTGACTTTCTTTTCGATGCCATCCATGTTTTGTATCTCGCTTACAATCGCATATTTTGAATCCTTCTTGATCTTAGTGATTTCATTACCATTCTTATCCTGCAACTTTATGTAGTTGGGCTTGAGTCCGAATACATTATAGTCATATTCAATATTTTTTGCAAGTTCATTGATTTGAGAATTATCTGGTGCTGTAGTTTCTGATGTAGTGTCATATCCAACAACCAAGCTGTCATCATAATCATTTTCTACAAAGGAGGAGTGTTGGATGTCGTTGTAAGCTATTACACCGGATATCACAGTCAGTCCAACACCAGCTGCAGTAAGGGCAATTCCAAGATACATACAGTTCTTGGCCTTTTTAGGATCATCGTTTCTTATTACAAAGTATGCAATCATTCCTCCAATCACCGTCAAAAATATCGGCAAGAGATACCACGCACCACTTCTTTGGTTCTGGATTTCAGACATGTCGATTATAGAACTGACCTGAAAATGATATTTAGATATTTTACCAAATTACATGTAGCAATACACATCTTCAAGTTATACTCACAATGCAGAATCATAACATGATCAAAAGACGGCAAACAGTCTGTGATCCCAACACATCATCATGATCTTGTACAATCCTTTGTCACTATACGAGATATGTTTTTGTTTGTCCTACTTTTTCAAACTCGAATCAAGAATTCGACCAAGTTATTTTCTAGATTGGATATGCTTGTTGACCTTGAATCCGACGAATGCAGGGGCTGCAACATACATTCCCAAATTCAATGCAATTACAGAAATTCCAAGTCCCAAAACTTCCATTTCAGAGCTATCATCAGCCAATGTCATTATTGACAAAGTAGAGATCATCGGGGTGATAAATGCCCTTACTACTTGCTGGAACATTGGATTTTCTCTTTCCAAGTCAGCGATTGTCGGAGAGAATGAATAGTATAATTGGTTAAATCCAGTCATAAAGGCAATACCTGATGACGTACTCATGACAGTGTTATCTCTAATTTCCCTAAGGAACTGTACCTGAGGTGCAAGTTCTGTACCATATGCAGCAGTTGCTATTAGACAACCGCCGCCGCCATTGTCTGCCGGTTCATTGTTTTTCTCAGTCATTACAGGCTCATTTGTGACCATTGCAGGTTCGATGATTTCCGAGGAATTTTCCGCATTTGACAAATTATGATCTATTTTCATCAAGATTTTCCTCAGAGCATTCTCGTCAGCCAGTGACCTGTCTCCCTTTACCACAGTTCCCAAAGAGACAAGAAGATTATCCTGAACTGCAGTGATTTGAACATAATGATCTACGATGCTTGGTCGCGGTACTCCCAATTCAGCATCAAACAGATTCAAAGTGCGCAAGGTCCAATCATCACTCTCCACGGTAACTACCTTATCCTCGATGTTAGTCATGGTATTTTTTAGCATTTCAAGATGACTTTGTGCACTTTGTACAGAGTCAAAGATCATGACATTTGTCTCAATTGAGAATATCTGATCATCTTTATCAGGATCATAAACGTGAGGTTCCAACGAATACATGCATTGCATTGAAAGTCCAGAGAAAAGACTTTCAGGATTTGACGGTTCCCTTTGCGTAAACGTATGATCTACAAGGTTCGTGATTGCCAATATTTCTGCATCCGTAAGAATATCCGAGCAGGTTTCAGGTTCGGCAATCTGTGAAAATGAATAGGGAACACTGGTGAAAATTATGGTAATTGCAAATATAATCAGAATATTCTTCATTTTGTCAATCAAATTCGAAGTTCGTAATCTCAATGAAAATTATGTATTTAACGATTATTCCAAATTAGGAGGTTGAGATTCTCATTAGGGTTCGGGTCTTGGGCGTATATTGATCCAGTTCTTCGGGCCCTATATTGTACACATCGGTTTGAGCTGCTGCCCATGAGAAGTTGATTATACATTTGAATTTTAATCATTTGAGTGAGTGTCGCCAGCAGAATATGTAAAATAAAATAAACTCAACCCACAATGTGTTTATGCGATGTCAATGTGGGAGAATCTGGGCACGATAGATTCCTTTCTAACTTTAGATTGACGTTTGAGATTTTTCTTTTGTCAGTGTGATTGTGAACTCATTATGAAACAAAATGTGTTGATAAAAATATTAGAAGCATTACACATGACAGAATCGCTTTTAACATTTGATGAATAAAAACAAATGTGAATACAACAGTTTACGTCGTCTATGGAATGTTTCATAAATTATCAAAAGACAACGGAAAAATGCACATGTACGGGGTGTTTCCCGTAAGACAAACAGCTGAAGACATGTATTATCAGCTATCCAAGATGGCCACTGATAACAATAACCTAGAAATTCGGATAGAAGAAACGCAGATGCACGTAAACCCTGCCAAAAAGATCTGTGTAAAACCGGATTCAAAAAATCACATCCCTCTCAATTTAGAAAGGATGGACTTTCCCATCAATTGTGATCTATGCTCAAGCCATGCAGAATTCTTTTGCAACATTCACTGCGGGATTTATTGCTATGATCATATTGACCAACATGGCTATGCAGAAAATCCGAACTGATACGTATTGCCAAACTCGAACATTTCCATGTTGAAGCAGTCCCAAGATCATAACGTATCTTTCTCTTGTATACCTGTCCGGTGCCTCACCAACCCGCAGTTCAGATTGGTTTCCAAATGACCATGATGTATATCACGGTAAAAAAATTTTATTGCTCAAACACGGACATCTTGATCAATATCAGGCATGATTCTTGAAAGATGTTCCATTTTAGTCATTGTCGACAAGCAGTTAGATGACATATGCACAGATTGGTGGTTGTTATCTTCTTTCCAATACATAGACAATCACGTATTAGATGCAAAAACATAACGTTACCAAAACCATGAACTGTTTTTTACAGGAATTCAACCATTTTATCTAAGAGAGTAATCGAGAGAAAAATTTAGGAACTTGTCAGTTTGGTAAGAGAGTCGATGAATCAAAGATTGAAAACATTACGAATCAGGTAGACAATAAAATAAAGCGGAACGTGAACCTGGCCTTAGATTTGACTCCTGCATTGAAAATTCCGATACATCGTTCCATACGAATAAAGGAATTATCAATAATCAAAGCACGTTATAGGTATTTTAATGCCAATGAGAATATCAATGTGAATTGACAGAGCTCAAAGTACAAGGTTCAGGTGGCTACATAATTGCCGATTTGACTGAAGAACAAGCAAAAAAGGCAGATCTTGGAGTTGGTAAGTTATTTTTGGCCCCAATAGGAAAAATCGAGACAGAGAAAATGTCCAAACATTACTGCAAAGAATGTGAAACTGAATTTAACAATCCGCCAAAAATTCACTTGGAGGAAAATCCAAATGAGGAGGTTGCAGACAATTTGGTCCTAGTAGAACGGGGGCAATATACATGTGAAAAATGCAGTGGTATTATTGGCGAGTACAGAGTCTTCAAAAAGAATAATGAATCCGAAGAAATTGGAAAAGCAAATCCATCAAAATAGTTCCAAATTCATCATAATTTTTCTCAAATCATGATCAATTTCATTCATGAAATACAATGCTTTGTAAGAACATCATCAAAGTTTGGAATCAAGGTATGATACTAGTGACAGGGGTTTTTTACCATGGCAAATCAGTAATGTGTCTCTTGCGGAACGCCATCCACAAAAGAATGTGTTTCGATATGATTTTAGGAATGAAATTTTATTTTAACAGATTTTTTGATTTTACATGATATTAGATTCTAAAAAGAATGTGTTTCAAGGTAATTGAGTTGTCAGTCATTGTATAATTAGAAGAAGAAAAAATTAGATTTCATCAATTACAGAAAATTATCATGCAAGGTTAGAGGAAAATGTTGCTAAAAAGTTAATTGAAAAAATAAATTTAAAGTTTAATGCTAAATATAATTATAAAAATCAAAAGAATTATTCATATCAAATTATACTTCAAGATAATCTACAGCAATTATCCAACCTCATAATGGAGAAAAAGAAAGAGTTAGAATTGGTCATACCTAAAATGAAAATAAACAGAAATGATAATTTGGAATTGAGAGAGAAGATCTTGAAAATGATTTCTAAAGAAAGAGAAATGCTGGGAATTAACAAATCCACATTTTAGTTCATCAAGAAGAATCTGTCTGAGGATAAAACTCATAAAATCTATGAAAAAATCCTTTTAAAAATTCAATAAACTTATTCAAATACTGGATATATTTTTAATAAAATAATTACAGTCAGAGCATTGCACCACTCACATAAATCTCTATGAGAGAATTAGAATGTGGTTTGACATTACAAGTGTTAACGAGTTTATCGATAATCAGTAAAAATTCAAAGACTCTCTTTTATGAACGATTTTACCGGGATAACTAACGATGTGATGTAAGTTTGTTTATTTTCCATCACGAGAAATATTTAGGATTATGTTTCTATCCTCATTATATGGTGTGTTTGTATGTATGAAAATTATTTTCAAACATCTTTAAGGTTTGATTGCATTCATTCGTACTTTTGTGGAATTGTTTCTTTAAGCATTTCACTAACGTGTTTTGAACAGCAATAGCACCGCCTCCACCATATATTCACTCGATTCAACTATGACTTGGTCATCCAAGACAGAACTTAAATCTGCAAAAAATGTTTTTTGATCTAGATTAATTTTTCCTGCAGATTGATTTCTTTCAAATAATTGTACCAGTCTAAACAATATTCGGATGCCACAATTTTGATGAAAAAATAAAATAAAACATGAAGTACTGTTAACTTTTTTGTTTTAAATTATTTTTTGAATTGTAGATTGCATAAACTGTTTGAATCCATGCTTTCTTCGAGTCTTTAGGATTTTTCCCCATTAATCGCTCTACGACAATTCCTTTATACAAAGCAACAAAACCATGCATGATGTCATATAACTTGGAATCCGAATATCCTTTGAGAAGATTAGATGTATCTCTGATCTGTTTTAATGTCTGAATGCCCCACACTTCTGCATCTTTATCTATTTTCAACAGCATTTTTTTGAGTTTGATGTTATGAACTGATTCCATAATCCCCTCAATCCAAAGTCTCTCAAAGTCTTTTGTACCAACTACAACATTATCGTAATACTCTTCTAAATCTTCTAGCATCGTATCCTCTTTACACAATTGTACGTCTTGTCTTTTTTCAAAAAAATCTAGTGTTTTTTTCATTGCAGTGTTGACATTTTCAGTACATACTGCAAAAAATAGATCTTCTTTATTTGAAAAATGATGATACAATCCACCTTTGCTGACTTTTGCAGTTAATGCGATGTCTTTCAAAGAGGTGACAGCATATCCTTTCTTTGCAAAATTCTTAGCAGCTGAAACTAGAATTTTCTTTTTCATTTCTTCTGGATTTTTCATAGGACCTTTTTGCATCTGCAACTATGATAATTTATCATATATCAAAATTTTGTATCTATAATATGTCTGATGCCAGGCTCAAAAGCAAGGTTTTTTGTGCTTTTTATTCTAAATATATTTTACAGGTCGGTTGACCGGTTTGTTTATATAATTTCCTCGGATATATATAGTGATAACCATTTGTCAATCCAACTTGCTGTAAAGGAAAATGGGCCTAGTTCAAAATCCCATATTCTAATGACTTCTGAAATTTGGGTTCATTCTAAATTTTTTGGAGAAACAAAATGAGTCTCAAAAACAAAAAAGCGATAATTATTGGATGCGGCATTGTAGGACCCTCACTAGGTATTGCACTAAAACATGTAGGAATTAATTCCAAAATATTTGAATCGTCAAAATCTACCCCCGACTTTGGAATTTTGTCGTTTACCTCAAATGCAATATCAGCATTAAAGGCGCTTGATATGTTTGAAAGTTTTCAGACTAATTCAACACCTGGCACATGTTTTTATAAGCACAGTGGAAAAATACTCAAAACTCCTAATTTTTTTCAAGAATTAAAAAAGCATAACATTAATGATGGGATTACTATATTCAGAAGTCATCTCATTCAGGTCTTAAAAGATAAAGCAATTTCAAATGGAATACAAATTAATTTTGGCAAAAAACTTGTAGACATTCAAGAAGAGCCCGATAAAATAATTGCAAATTTTACAGACGGCACAAATGCAGAGGGAGATTTTTTGATTGGTTGTGATGGTCCATTTTCTAAAACAAGAAATATCATTCTTCCAAATTCTCCATCTCCCACATATACTGGAAACATTTGGACAGGAGTGGATTTAGGAATCTACACAAAATTTGATCTTGTACCTAATGCATTTCACATGACTTTTGGTAAAAAAGCATATTCTGGCACTCTGACATTTTCTGATAAACATACTGTATGGTGGACAAATGTTCCTTGTTCTGAAAATGATTTGCACAAGTTTAATGAAATGTCTGCTGAAGATTGGACCACAAAATTAATCGAATTACACAAAGATGACCATCCTCGCATGGTTGACTCTATTCGTGAGGGTAAAAACAAACATGTTAGAATTCCACTATACGATATCCCGCATCTTCCAACATGGCACAAGAATACTGTTTGTCTGATAGGGGATGCTGCACATGCCACATCCCCATATGTAGGACAAGGAGCAGCCATGGCCATGGAAGATGCAGTGATATTGGCCATGTGTCTACGAGACATTCCCGATGTGAATGATGCATTTACAAAATTCGAGAAATTACGAAAAAAGAGAACTGAGAAAATAGTGAAGACGTCCCAGCAATCTGGAAAATTTATGACTGCGTCTAATCCTTTTAAACAAGCATTACGAAATTTATTGTTACCCGTTACGATTTCAGCCTCTATTAAAAAATTAAACTGGATTTTTTCATACAAATTAGATTGGAGTGAGAAAATAAAATGAAAGCAATAATTATCGGATGCGGCATTGCAGGTCCAGTTCTTGCATTGGCATTGCATAAAGCAGGAATTGATTCTGAAATATTTGAAGCGCAAAAATCACTAGATGATGATGCAGGATTGTTCCATTATCTTTCTCCAAACGGAATGAATGTGTACAACGTTTTGGGAATATATGATAAAATTTTCAATCTGGGGCATATTTGTAATAAAACCATACTCAATGATGAAAATGGAAATTCTTTTGCTTCTTTTGATGAGGATAATTCCATGAATGAATTTGGGGCAAATAGCATTATGATTAAACGAGGTGTCCTGACCAAAGCTCTTCGCGAAGAAATAATCGATAAAAGAATTGAACTGCATTTTAATAAAAAACTAAAAGATATCGAGGATCTTGGAAACAAAGTCATTGCATATTTTGAAGACGACACTAGTGCAGAGGGAGATTTCCTCATTGGATGTGATGGGATACATTCACATACTCGAAAAATCCTGATGCCTGATGCCCCAAAACCATCCTACACAAAACTTGTCATGGCTGGTGGATATGCAAGAATCCCTAGCAAAAATCACAGGAACAGCATGATTTATGCCAATTATTGTAAACGAGCATATCTTGCCTATTTCATACTTCCAAGTGGGGAAGTTTGGTGGTGGAATGCACAATCATATCCGGAAGAACCAAGCAAAGCGGATCTACAAAAAATCACCGATAAGCAATGGCAAAAACATATGATTGAACTTTACAATGAAGATTCTTCAATCATTAAAGAGATAGTCCAATCTGACGAAAATGATTTTATGAAATACCCAATATCAGATATGCCTCCATTAGATACATGGTACAAAGGAAATGTGTGTCTAATTGGAGATGCAGTGCATGCTACTTCACCTACAAATGGCCAAGGTGCCGCCATGGCAAGTGAGGACGGAGTAACACTTGCAAAATGCTTACGAGATATGGAATCTTCACAAAAAGCATTTGAGAAGTTTCAAGAATTACGAAAAGAAAGAGTGGACAAGATAGTAAAATTTGGACGCCGAAATGGTGATGGCTATTTTCTTACCCATCCCGTAAAGAAATGGTTCAGAAATACCATGATACGTATCATGACTTCTCCCATAATTTTTTATCGTATGAAAAAAGATTTTTTTGGTTATGATGTAAAATGGGATGAAAAGATAGGATGAAACCTAGATGGACGTTTGATGACATTCCAGATTTATCTGGAAAAACGATAATTGTGACTGGCAGTAATAGCGGCCTAGGTTTTGAAGCAGTGAAATACCTTTCAGCAAAAGGTGCACAAACAATTCTCGCTTGTCGCAACATAAAGAATGGAGAGTCAGCAAAAGAGCAAATACAAGAAGAACATCCAAATGCACAAATCGACGTCATGAATCTAGATTTAGCAGATTTAGAATCAATTCATTCATTTGTAAAAAAATTTAATGAAAAATACAGTAAATTGGATGTTCTTTTGAACAATGCCGGAATTGTCTGCCCATACAAGAAAACCAAGGACGGATTTGAAATGCAAATTGGTACAAATCACTTAGGTCATTTTGCGCTTACTGGTTTATTGTCACATCGTTTAAAAAATTCCAAAGGATCAAGGGTGGTCAATGTGAGCAGCATAGGGCACAAGTCGGGTAAAATGAATTTTGACAATTTCATGTTTGAAAATGGAGGATATTCAATATTCAAATCATATGCAAATACAAAACTCGCCAATCTGCTGTTCACTTATGAATTACAGCGAAGATTTGAGAAATTTAACGTTGATTGTATTGCAGTTGCAGCGCATCCGGGAGTGGCAAAGAGCAATTTATCAAAATACATTATCAAAAAACCATTGTACAAAATCGGAATGGCTATAGCCAATTCAATGATGTCTCAAAGTACTTTGATGGGGGCATTGTCTGAAATCCGAGCATCAGTTGATCCCCTTGTCAAGGGAGGGGATTATTTCGGACCTGGAGGATTTCAAGAATGGAGAGGATATCCGGTAAAAGTGAAATCAAATAAAGAATCCCATAACCTGAAAAACGCTGAAAAATTATGGAAAGTTTCAGAAAAACTGACAAAAATCAACTATGACTTTGGAGAGGAGAGAAATGAAAATTAAAAGAATTTTGAAATATTTGGGCATTTCTTTTGTCATTTTGATTGTGGGTTTTCTTGTTGTATCACAGATTGTATATCAAAGCATAACCGAAATTGAACCACCAGGTAAAATGTACTCACTCAACGGAGGTGAAATTCACATGTATTGTACCGGACCAGAAAACAATGATCAACCAACTATCATCATCATATCAGGAGCAGGCATTCCAAGCTTTGTGTATTCAGATCTTCAAGAGAATTTATCTGAAACTGTCCGTACATGCAGTTATGATGCTGCGGGAATTGCCTGGAGTAAAGCAAATAATATTTCGTATACATCTAAAAATTCATCAGATGAATTGCATCAACTTCTACAAACTGCCAAAATTGATGGCCCAATAATCTTGGCAGGTAATGGCTTGGGAGGAATTACAAGTTTGATTTACAGTGCAGAACACGAAGAACAGGTTGTAGGAATTGCATTCATTGACTCGTATCATCATGATCAAGTCAACCGTTATGGAACAGAATTTAGAGAAAAAATGGACAAGGATATCGAGACACTGCGTGCAAATATCTGGCTAATGGAACTTGCAGGCAATCTTGGGATTATGAATATCCTGCACATGTTTAATTTTTCAGGACTGGACTTGGAAGATGATGAGCTTGAAATGATGGCATCGTTTCAGAGATTTAATCGCCATACCCTGCAATGAAATCCATGATGAGCAACATCATCTTGTCTTTTGAGCAGGGAAAAGAAGCGCATTATGACCGGGGAGATTTGCCAATCATTGCCATCTCTACGGAAAGCATCATCTCGAATAATTCTGAAGACATTGCAGGAACATCACCAGAAGAATTCAGGCAAATTTCAAGAGACTTCAACAAGGACTTGGCTGATTTGTCAACGAATGGCAGTCATGTCATTGTAAATGAGACACAGCCTGTGAATGTGTGGAATGGTGATGAAACCGCAGATCACATCCTAAGCTTGATTCCTTTAATCGGAGAAAAATAAGGAAATGAAGAAAAAGAAAATAATAACAATAATTGATGTCGTATTGCAGGAGGCAGTTCATGTCTGACATAATCGATACTCTGGGTGGGACAATAGTGATGGTATCAGATCAAGAAAAGACTCTTGAATTTTTTACGCAAAAGCTAGGATTTGAAAAAAAAGAAAATCAAGACTTTGGAGCATACAAGTGGATTGAAGTGCGTCCGAGAAATTCAGATATCCCAATCAGCTTGATGAATCCTAACAAAATAGATGCAATACCTGAGATCAAAGAGCAACTAAGGAAGAAAATTGGAACAGATACCGGGATATGGTTCTACACCAAAGACATTCAGGAAGCATACAAAAAAGCAAAATCAAATGGAGTTAAAATGTCTGAACCCAAAAAACAGCCGTGGGGAGCAATAATGTCCGAATTTTACGATCCAGATCATAACAAATATTCCTTATTGGAAAATTCCGAACTCATATTTTAAAATCTGGAGATATTGTATAATTGGATTTAGCCTTTAATGATTTTAATTCCAGGGAAGAACTCTTTATCAAATCTATATCTGTATTAAAAAATATGAAATTTGTTTGGCTCATAATCCCACTAGTCTTGTCTAGCGTTGTTGGAATGTCTAATTCATTTGGACAAACAACGCAATGGTCGGTTCAGTTTGGAAGCGATTCGTTTGAGGGAGGTAGCAGTATTTCTCTAGACTCATCTGACAACGTGTATGTCACAGGCACCACCATGGGAGATCTATTTGGCACAATTGCCGGAGAATCGGATGTCTTTATTGCAAAGTATGACACGGACGGAAACCAAGTGTGGGCAAAGCAGTTTGGCAGCATTCACAGAGAATGGGGAAACGGTGTCTCTCTAGACTCATCTGACAACGTGTATGTCACAGGCACCACCATGGGAGATCTATTTGGCACAATTGCCGGAGAATCGGATGCCTTTATTGCAAAGTATGACACGGACGGAAACCAAGTGTGGGCAAAGCAGTTTGGCAGTGATCTGCATGACAGCAGTAATAATATCTCTCTAGACTCATCTGACAACGTGTATGTCACAGGCACCACCAATGGCAATATCTCAGATACCAATGTCGGTTCTGATGATGCCTTTATTGCAAAGTATGACACGGACGGAAACCAAGTGTGGGCAAAGCAGTTTGGCAACGACTCTCTTGTTGAAGGCATTGGCATCTCTGCAGACTCATATGGTAACGCATACGTTACAGGTTATGTGAAAGGAGATCTTTTTGGCACCAATGCGGGAATAATTGATGCCTTTATTGCAAAGTATGACACGGACGGAAACCAAGTGTGGGCAAAGCAGTTTGGCAGTAATGATCGCGATATTGGTTTTGGCATCTCTGTGGACTCCCCAGATAACGTGTATGTCACAGGTCATACCAATGGAGATCTTTTTGGCACCAATACTGGCACGTATGATATTTTTCTTGTAAAGTATAATCCAGACGGAGTTGAAAAATGGACAAAGCAGTTTGGAAGCAGCTCATTTGAGGAACATAGCGGTATCACTATAGACTCATTTGATAACGTGTATGTCACAGGTGCCACCAATGACAATCCTTCCAGTACAAATATTGGCTCTGATGATGTGTTTGTTACAAAATATGCTAAAAATGGAATTGAAAAGTGGACAAAGCAGTTTGGAAGCAGCTCATTTGAGGGCGGTAACGATATTAGCGTTGACGCATCTGGTAACGTGTATGTGACAGGCACCACAGATGGCAGCCTCTTTGATACTCTTGTCGGAGAATACGATGCCTTTGTAATAAAATATGACTCTCAGATTATTACATTACAACCGTCATTAAAACATCAGATTGAAAACACAATTCCAATTGATGACATTACATGTAAAAATGAGAATCATCTTCTAGTTGAAAGAACCAACAAGAAACTAGCTTGTGTCTATTTGGATACTGCTGAAAAATTAGACTGGAGATCAACTGACTCAGACGTAATCATTTTGAGCCAATCCGTAAAAGATTCGTTATTGATGCGTTATCAAGACATGCCAGAAGTTGTGGCATTTTATGCAAAGTACAAGGATGTACAATCTTCGGTACGAGATGATCACATATCCTACTTTGCAGGAAATGACGATGATTCCCTAGTGAGGATGAACGTATTTTTTGATAAGAATCATGCGCTAGAACATATTGATCTTCATTGCTATTTCCAAAAGGCTCATCAATTTGAGATATCTCAAGAGGACATTGTCAATAAATTAGAAAAGTATGACTGTGAAAAATCAAATACATAGAAGATGGAAATTGAATTTTAAAAATAATTTTACAAAATTTGTAAGATACAATGGAAAAAATCTTCAAAGATCAACACAAGGATTTGATAGAGTTGTCAACCATTCGAAGAGGCATAGTTGTAGATGGAGCAAGTCATATCAGCATAGGGTTCATGATGAAATCGCATAATACCTTCTAAGCAGGATTTTAAATATCGAATCTTAATAGAATGAGTTTTGAATTTGGAGTTTATCTGATTGATAAAGTGTTACAAAGTAGAAAGACAGTATACTATGACATTTAGAAATACTTGAAATGCCACCAACCCAACCAGTAATCCGTTAATTTTTCTCTCCGAGAATTGAATTGTGATCAGGTCTGTCCCTTGTGTGATTTTTGATTTACCTGTAGATTTGATTGCCGCATACGAAATGCCAAAGCCTATTGGAAGTAAAGAGATCATTAGCATGTAAAACAATGTTGTATCTATAGCCAAACGTTCTATCAGTGGTACAGTGGTATCGCTAAATGTGAATCCCCAGTAAACAGTGACTATAATTTGTGCAAGAATGGTTATTCCAATGGATGTGATTGCTGGTTTGTCCCTCCATGAGAATTTTTTGTATTTGTTAATGAACGGAATCGACATTAGAGATACTGCAAGCAATGATAGCCAAAAATGTCCTGTAACAAATTCATCACTTTTTTGAAATGTGCCAATTACCACTATGGATATCAAACAAAGTGATGCCAGTGTAATGGTGGATAAAATCTGTTTTCGCATGTTTGCAGGTTTTTTAGATGCAGTAAAGATTTCTAAATATTTGGCGATTCCAATCCATCTCTTGTTGTACAAGCTCACAACATTTTCATCAACAAATCCAGAATGAACAATCACCACTTTAGTTTTATTTTTCCCAACTTGCTCCAGATTCCAACTTACTTTTGTGAGTGGGAAATTTGGAACATCTGGATGTGACCATGCATATGCCAATTTTTTATTTTTTTCGATCTCAATTATTTTTCCCTCTATGATGTCAGAAACATTAGATGATGGACTAGAAAATCTGAAAATAATTTTGCCACCAATTTTAGGTTCTAGTGACGCAACATCAGGAAACCACTGGGAAATTTGTTTCATGTCGGTTATTGCATCATACACTCGTGATACAGAAGCATCGATTACAAGTTCTTTTTTGATGTCCATTATTTTTCATTCTCCAAGAACTCTTTGAGGCTATTTAGTGAATAACCATGCATCTGGCTGAAAAACTTCATCATCTCAAATGTTTTATCATGATTTATCGAGTATATTCTATTTTTTCCGGATTTTTTTTCTGTAACCAGATCACAATTTTTCAGAATTTTAAGATGCGTTGATAAAGCAGGTAACGTGAAATCAAAATGAGATAAAATTTCCGTAGGCGTCATGTTTTTCTTCTTGAGTAACAACAGAATCTCTCTTCTGCTGTCATCTGCCATTGCTTTCCAAGGAGATTCCATTACGATTCAATAATTAAAGAGTTATTTAATTATTTGAATTATGTGATAATTTTCCATATCTGTCATTTTTTGGATCGTTCCAATTTTTGTTTGACATCCACGTGGGTGCAGAATATCTCCCATTAACTATAACCCCATGAACGTTGTGCTGGGGACATAGTCAAGAGAGAATATTTTAGACCCACGTGGAACTAATTTCAGAAAAAGGGTTAGAAATGATAATTAATTCACAGGGATACAAAAAATACATGCCTGCAAAAGGAAATGTCAGCATCAAATGGCAGATTATTTTTGCAATAATGTCTCCTGTGAACCTATGGGCGTTTTATCGAATCAAGAAACTAAGGAAATACATTCTGTATGTCCTGATTCCATCTGCCATCATGGCTTTTGCATTATCCTTGATTGGATACTATGAGATGACGTTAATTGATCCTTCCGGAGGACAGATGGGTTCAGATGCCATAATCCCCTTGCCTCCATACATGACTCCCATCAAACCACAGGTGACAATGTTCGATGTAATTCCATATAACATAATCAGTATTGGGATTTCGATTGGATTGACAGTATTTTCAGTTTACCTGGTTGTAAAATGGTCAAGACAGTGGAATGAGCAGTTCCCATGACTGTCTTGAACCAAAATAGTCCTCATGTGTTTAGTTAAATCATGAACAACAAGACTGCAAAGACAGGCTGTTCTGCAATTGCAGGTTTTCACCTGTTTTTATTGAGTACGATATTCCTGGTGGGAGAAGGGATTCTTTTTGGTCATAGGTATTTTGATGATGT
>JAJCXK010000021.1 GCA_029263475.1 Candidatus Nitrosopumilus sp. | reverse complement strand
CGCTCAAGGCAGGGACATACCACGTCCACACTCAAGTGACGTCTGACAAGGGCTCAAAGTTGGGACCAGGTCAGACAGTTGTTGTGGAGGGTTCCTCAGACATCACAGCAGGAGAGATGCTTGGAGTCTATGTGAGGTTTGTAGTATTGATTTTGCTTGCAATTGTGGGAATTATCGTAGTAAGAAAAATCATACCAAAAAGGGACATGATAAGAAAATGAAAACGAGGCTATTGATAATAATTGGAATTGTTTCTGCATCAACTATTATTTCATTCATATTATTAATGACTATTTTTGGCTATTGTGATGGTTCTCCTTTTTGTGAGAACTTCACAGAATCAGTTGGCTTATTTTCCAATGACCCGCAAACTTTCTGTGAATCAATGGATGCAAGATGGGACACAGACCATTGCATCATCAGGCAAGAGTCATTTGAGTTTAACAATATGACATGTGATCCTGGAACTGTGTTGGAGAATGAAACTTGTCACAGTAACGGAATCAAGTTTGTCCTTGAATCTTTTGTCGAGCCAATCCAGAACACAAACAATGTAAAAGTAACGGGATCTCCTGCGTACACCATTTGCATGGATTTGGCATTGGAGTGCGACTATGAAAACTTCTCCACGTCATTTGTGGGAACCAAAAAGGGAGACGAGATCATTATACCCCTGCATCTTGAGGGACGTGGTCAAAATTATACCGTACACCTAGATGCGGCTGCCGTTGAAAACATGGATGGCAACTACGTCAAAAATATCGAGGTTGTAACAGAGGATAAGCCCGTTGATTATTCAGTGGATGAACACAGTAAGATTGATCTTTTTAGTATTCCGCTTCTAATTGATAAGAAATACAATCATGTGGATTATGGGAAACTGGGACATCTTGTTGCAGAGCATGACCTAAAATCCAAACTTGTCGAAAAGAACATAGAATATTCCAAAGGAAAATATATTTTTCAGAATGGATTTACACTGACATCGTATCCTCCAATCAGCGGCTATTGCGCCTTTATCGAATCAGATGATGGGGAAGACTATTGGTATGAGGGCGGATTCAGTCGCGATACACTAACTTTTTCTAAACTGCATGATAGCAATCCGCATTTATGCAAAACCAACGAGGGTTCATGCACGTGTTCTATTGTCAAGCAGCAGGCAATAGAGAATGTTGGTGTTCTATCATACTTTGATGACATCAAAGAGAAATCAGTTGGAAATGCACTACAGAAATACCTTACAGAGACCAATGTGTCCAATGTCTCAAATCAGTTTGTGGTTGGAAAGTACAACTTTGATTATGACGATGACGTAATTTCTTTTTGCGGCAAGTTTGTAGAGTCAAGTCCAAGAAATACGTTTGAGGGCTCAATAAAAGAATCTAAAGTGACCAGTTTCAGCATGCGCCCTCCAATGGAACTGTGTGCCATAAATGATGATGCGATAATTTATGAATTCAAATATTTAGAAAATGAGAAATAGAAAATGAAGACTAGAGTTTTGATAATTGTTGTAATTGCAGTGATTTTCATATCGGCATATGCGGCTGTTGTTAGTCCCTCCATCCTTTATTCCATTTTCCATAATCCGGGATCTCAATATGATATTCCAAAAATATGGACGGATGAAAAAATAATTCAAGATTCTGATGTGATAGTCATGGGAGAATTTGTGGGTTATAAAGACGGCCAGTTTGTTGTAGGCGGTCACTCCTATCTCATAATCAAAGGAGACACCAAAAGTCAAACCGTCAAGGTAAACTCGGTATTTGCCGAAATTCCTTCTAGAGTCGACAATGAAATGATCCCACAAGAGGGTCAAACATACATCTGGTTTCTGACAAATGGCAAGGAAAATAAATACGAATATGCATCATCCATGGAAAAATCCATAGTTGACACGCGGTACTACGTTGCCATCCTTGATTTTATTGCAAAGCCCACAATAGTAAGCAAAATTGAAAACAAAAAAGGGATTGTAAATCTATTTGATCCAACACTTCCAAAAGACACAGGTGGGCTGCTTAACTACCATGAACTGGTGAAAACCGTATCAAAGCCGCTGTTTGCAAAGATGTTTGCAGAAAAAAATATCCCAGTCAATGAAGAGGACATATTTTTGATGGTTGGCCCGTGGGTTTCAATGTATACTGATTACATTTCTGCATGCGGATATGTGATATCTGAAGATATGCAAACATACTGGCTTGAAAGTGAATTAAAGCAAGACACGCTAACAAAGGCTGTAATCGCAGATGAGAATCCCATGCCCTGCAGGCCAAATTCTGGCTCTTGCTTTTGTGATGCACAGTATCACCTGTCAAAAAACACAGTTGCCAAACGGACATACTTTGATGAATCTCAAGAGGCATTAGTGGGAGAACTGCTTCAAAGTCACCTTGCAGAGGAAAAGGTCGTAAACGTGCCAAACCAGTTTGTAGTAGGCAACCACAACATTGAGATGCTGTCAAGTGACATTACGTTTTGCGGGGCATTTGTACGTGAGGCTGAAAAGGATTCTGACAAACCCTTACACAAAGATTTCATTCCTCAGAGATACCTTGAAGGTGCAATAAAAAATGGACAGGTAGTTGATTTTTCGCTTTTGCAAAACACAAAACTATGTGCGATAAATGAAGATGCCAAGACATATCCTTTTGAATATGCTGGTGATGAGTAAGAAATTTCATTTATCAGATATTTGATTTTGAGTTATTTTTAAAATCATATTTCCACGTGGGTCTTACAAAACATTCCTTAACTATATCCCCAGCACAATGTTCATGGGGATATAGTTAAGGAGTAAAAAAGTGCACCCACGTGGAAATAAAAAATAATATCTGGAAAAAGATTTTGTAGGAAAAAACAATGTCTTGGAAAAAATTTTATCAATTCGACATATCGAATTATCAATTCGGACGTGTCATTTATCAATTCGGAGAATTTCCCGAAACTTTGATCGATAATGACTATCAATTCGGTATCAATTCGGGAATTTTCCCGAAACTGTCGAAAAACTACCTGATCGTAGCAACTAATTTTTCTGGAACACATCCCATCTCAAATACAAAAGACTAACAAAATAATGGCAAGATCATAAAGTGTTTTACTAAAGTAGTAAGTCCGTACAGATTTGAATTTATTTTATTAAAAATGAGGGCATCAAACTAATAGTTCACCACTCTTCAGGAGTTTTCATTTTCTCATCTAATTTAGATTAAACAAAAGGAAACAATTTCTATTTTTGTAACTGTAAAAGGGTACGACATCAACAATGTTCTAAATTCGGGCGTCGTTTCAGTTTCCACATAGTACACCTCTTTTCCATCCATCAATACTGAATATGGATCATCTTTAGAGTCTCTCTCTGTTTCCCCACACAATGTTAGTTTAGAGTCAATAAGATTACGAGGTAATTCTATCGTAAGATATCCTGTAGCAGCAGTATCAATAGATAAACTCACAAGGTTTGCATCCTCATCTTTTTCAATACTAGTAATCACGGCATCATCATCTATCCTGTAATTTACAAATAGATCAGAATCATATACCTTGATTGATTTAACAAGAGGAGTGGTTCCCCATCCACGTTCAAGCAGTGTGGCATATGTATCAGGTTTTATGCATGCAGGCAGACCATTACTTGATTTTTTCATTACAACATAATCATAGTTGCAGCTAATTTCTTTCATGGATTTGTAGTATTCAAATTGCTCTATCGGGGAGTTTTGAGTTTCATGAATAAAACCAGCGCTATCTGGAACTGCCCTCATGAAATAATAATAAAAAAACACATTGTGTTTTTCAGAGAAATCAATGTTTTCATTATCGTTAACATCATATCTTGAACTAGTAGGACCTAGCCAATCACTAATTGTGCCAGAGTCTAAAGTTTGAACCAACTCAAGTTTCTTGTTTTCCATAAATTCACGTCCTTTGTAGTCATAGTATGGATGCCAATCCAACATCATTTGATCTGCACCGGGATAAGGTTGGGAATCCTCACAAGGCACTTCTATCCAATCAATGTTACCAGAACAAGACGCAGATACAGGATTAGGGATGATTGCAATAGTAAAAATCAAAACCAATAAAATTACAAAATATTTCATGATGTGACTAACAGAATAAACGATGTTCATAAAGTGTTCTAATGATTAACAAATCCATACAGATTTGAAACCTCGCCGAAAATAAAATAATATTCATGAACGTTATGATGTGCTTGTGTTTTTGGAGTTGATTCAATCCATTCAAACAATGCATCATTTTGTATGGTTTGATTCATTTCTTATTTTTTTAATTCCATCCATTCTGAACCTTTAAAATCATAATATGACTCCCGATCACTTCTTTCTTTTTCAATTCCAAAATCTTGATATGCAGTATAGCATGGTATATCTGACCAATCTTCGTTTTGCGGACATCATCCAAATACATCATTTGCAGAAAATACAGAATATGCAAATCCAAGTACAAGTAAAACTATCAATAATAGTCTTCATTTTCTAATTTTTCAATACAGGTTCCCATCCACGCTCCAAAAGTTTGTGATATGTTGGCAATTCCACACATACAGGAATATTTCCACTTGGTTTTAGCAAAGACTTCCAGACTCGTTTGCATACAATTTGATCAGCAGAAAGTCCCATCTCAGACTGTTGTCGTGGTGGAATCCTAATGCTATGAGATTGTAAATCCTCAATGCTTGCAATTATCATAGATCTTTTTTCTTGCTTGTCATTTTTTATGCTAGTTACTGCAAGACTATACATCCCTGATGACGCGCCATCAGGCAAAATAAATTCTGTTTTAAATTCTCCATTTCCACCTGACTGTATCTTCTCAAACATCACTTCAGGTCCCTTGTGTGCCAAAAGTGTGACATGAATTATCTCATCAGGTTCAGAAAATCCAGATATCCGTATTGGTTGGCCTGCCAGATACGCTTTCTTGTCTGAATGGACTGACAAGTCTGAATCACTGTGAATTCTACCTGGCTTGTTATCAGGAAATTCAAATTCATGATGCAATACAAGTGCATGAGAAATTGATGAAAACAAAGTATCAGAATCAAGATATCGTATATCTGTACGACTTGGAAAGCCATCATCGTTAGTAATCTGTAATTTTGAAAACGACGGATGTGTGGAAATTGACAATGGACCATCAAAGACGCCCGTGTCAGGGCCAGTTTCATTTAGTATTTCAAATATGCTGTTGGCACCTTGTGCACTAAATCCTATTGTGAGTTGTTCAGTTGTTACAGGAGACATGTTATGAGACGGATATCGTACTGTGATAGTTCCATGTCCATCATATGGACTGGTTTGTTCAATCATTCTAAACTGTATGTTTGGATACATGGATGTTCTTGGTCTTTCCCCATAGCCTGGAAATAGATCATCATCAGGATGTGTTATTCGTGCAGATGTACCGTATCCTGAGTTTGGTTCTACATCAAACTGAAAACCGACAAATTCCGTAGAATTACTTACTATGATGTAATTACTGTTAACATCATATGCCTGTTTGGTTCCATGTTCTGTTATAACAAATACCCATTCAAACACGCCAGTATCCGGTCCAGTCTCAGTTAATACAAAATTTTCTTGAGGGTTTGAAGAATCTGAATAGCCATGTATTCGAGATTCAAATGTTGAATTGTTAGATGTAATGACCTCAATTCTTTGCGGATCTTTATTGTCAAGTGGTGATACCATTAACAGACTTCCTTGTTCTCCCCAGGTGTACGAATCCTTGTCAAAATCAATATTTGGAATTTGGTATACGTTACTTGAAGATTCTGCAAATACGTCATTGGAGGAATTAAAGATAAAAATTAAACTTGAAAATGCAAATAATAATAATTTAGAATTCATAATATTAGTTACGTTTTTCATATCTTGCTATACCTGAGCCATCAACATCACATGCACCTATTCTAAAGGCAATTTGTCTTGGTTTGTTGTCCAAGTCAAACCAATAGTTCAGATGAGGATCATGTGAAGGATAATGAGGAGCAATCTCAACATGGCTAAAGGTTGCAGGGTTTAACTCAAAATAAGGAATACCTTCTGGAGTAAAACGATAACTGTTATCATAAATTGCATTCATGTGCATCTCATCAGTCACTGGGAATCCACACAAATCTTCGTATGCATATGATTCAGAATTCAATGCATTTTGAATTGAAAATTTATCGGAATTTGTAGAAAATGCAAAGCTAGTTTGCTCAGGTACATCAGTTCCATATGAGATTGTGACAGTATAGAGTCCATTTTGTTGCCAATTAGATCCCACAACATTTACCAAGTGAGAATATTTGCCTTCATCAGACACTTTGACTTGAGCAATTTCTACAAGATCATCTGTTGGATTTTGAATCTGAATTATTACTGGTATGTCATCATTGCTAATGTCATGTCCATTGATTCCCCACACATAACCAGCAATTACTATCTGATCATCAGGTTTGTAGTTGTTCTCCAAGCGTAAAATATCTATTTCCACAAGAGCAAGTTTTTCTTTTTGAGTATCTGTTTTGATTTTATTTTCAGTTTCTCCAATCCATCCTCTCTGAGATAATTTCTCAAATGATTTCTCAGATACGCATACTGCTTTGCTATAGTCAGGCTTTACAATTAGTTTATGATCTGTACTGCATCCATTAAGAGCTGCACGTGAAAATTTATCAAATATTATAAATTTTAGAGTTGTAGAATCCTGTAATTGTTTTCCGTTTAGCTCATACTCTGTATGAATAAAAAATTGACCAGTATTTTTTACAAAAGATGATTGATCTGCAGAAAATTGTGAGTTACCACTAACATGGCTTGTATGTGTTTTCTCTTCCCAAGAATTTCCGCTGTCTACATCTTCAAAGACAAATCTTATGGTAGCAGATGCCATATGGTCATCAGAATTTGGAATATAGTCATAAAGAGATATTGCATCTCTGACTTGATTGTAAGAGATTCCATAATTGGAAACTTCTGCATAGGCATTAACACCGTATGAAGCTGAAAACAAGATTACAAATGCAAACAAGAAAAATTTAGAATTCAATGCTCCTGTTACCCATCCTGATTTTTTTAGTTTTATCTTTTAAGCATGTCGTAGTATTCATATGATATGATTTGTGTAAATAACAAGTAATCAAAAATGTGGTTTTCATTTTATCAAGAATCCACATCAGTAATCAAACTCAAAATGTGATCTGCGGTTTCATCATTATTTACTATGCTCATATGATTTGTTCCATTTACAATTACAAATCGGCCATTGTCTGACAAATCTACCAAGTCCTTATGAAAAGACATGTCAATATCCATCATCTCTTTTTCAGATAGTTCCGGTCCAGGAAAACCAACAAAGGATCTATCCGAGGCTGCAATTGCAATGATTGGCAAGTCGCCTCTGTCATCGTGTACTTCTTTTGCCTGTTCTAAAGATAGTTTGAGATTACTAGCCACAGATTTCATTCCGGCGTATGGTGGATTCCATCTCTCAAAAGATGCAGAGATTTTATGATCTTCTCGGTGTTGCTCAGAATCTGAAGAAGCAGAAATTGCATTTATCATGGTTATAATTCCCAGTCTGCTAACAAGTTCCATGAGCCAGAAATTTGCCAAGAATTCTTCAGTTTGTCGGTCTGTTAGATCACTGAACTCTTTTCCAAAATATTCTATTTGGTTATAATGGCTTGAGTCAATGAATGCAATTCCTGCGACTTGCTCCTCGTGCTCTGCGCTGTAAATCAGGCTTACAAGACCTCCCAAAGAATGTCCTGCTAAGATTATTGGACTGTCAATTTGTGCAGTCTGAAGGAGTTGGTATAATTCATCTGACATATTTTTGGCAGTTAAAGGAGTATCATTTGATTCACTCCAACCAAATCCTGCAATATCATAACTGCATGTACGGATAGTTTTAGATAAATTCTCTCGAAGGTGATCATACACATAACTTGGCGTGCCTCCTCCGGATATGATGATTATAGTTGGCTGCGCATCATTTTCTGGACCAGTACAATACATGTGAATTTCCGTACCGTTAACTGAGTACATTTTACCCGGAGGATCAATTATTGGCACACTTTGATATGCAATTTGCCCTGCAACAAGAAAACCGCACATCAAAATGGCAATGCATACTCCAAAATATTTAAAAAATCTTTTAACTTGCATGGTTCTCACGGTGGATTAAATACACTAAAGACAAACTGGATTATAAAACCAATTACCCCCACACCTGCTATTCCTAAAAATACTAATCTAAGATGTTGTGTATACTCTTCCCAGTCTGGTTTTTTGGCCATCTTCATGGTATTGATCATG
>JAJCXK010000020.1 GCA_029263475.1 Candidatus Nitrosopumilus sp. | reverse complement strand
GCCGTCAGGCGTTCCGGATGTGAACGTGTGTGCCGCGCTGTCGGTGTTTGACATGATCACGACTCCGCCTACGTCCACTGTGGCTGTAGTTGGTAAGTAGCATCCGTCTGCTGTCTCCTCACAACCTGGGGCACCAGAACCTGCTGCCGGTATGATTGTGACTTCTGAATGATCTGCAAAAGCAGCCGGTGTCATTGCGACAATACCTGCTGCGATGGCAAATAGTACGAAGAAAGAGCTAATTGCTTTTGTCTTCATTGAACAAGCTACTCGCCGGGATACATAAAAACTTCGCTTGAATTTTCAGAAATAATGTTAGTTTTTTCTAAATTGCTGCAATTTTGTAATTCCAAATATTGGAATTCCAACATACATTGCAACATTAAGTAAAATTAGTGAGATGCCGTATCCGAGCATTTCTTGTTCTGAATCAATTTCGATATGGTTCAACAATGACAATGATGATAACATTGGCGTCAATACCACCTTGACTCCCTCTTTGAACACTGGTTGCTCTCTTTCAAAGTCTGCAACTATGGGTGAAAATGAATAATAAAATTGGTTAAACGATGTCATAAATGCTGTACCTGAATTAGTTTTTAGAATTGTGTTGTCCCTAATTTCTCTTAGTTGCTGAACTTGAGGTGCCATTTCAGAACCATATGCTGCAGTTGCAATTAGACATCCTCCACCTTCTCCGTTGTCTACAGTATTGTTATCTGGTGTTGTTGGTTGAGCATATGCCTCTCCTACTGTTATGTTAAATGATACTGTTTCATCTGGAATTGGTTGAAACAAAATTCCTTTGATTATGAAATCCATGGTATATACTCCCTCTCCAAGATTAAACTCAATTGGAATTTTAACTGAGCCAACTGATGTATGTGTAAGTGGTATTGGCCCAAAAACTATTTCATTATCTTTTAAAACGGTTATCGTATAATCAACATGTTCTTGAATTTTTTGTGTTTGAGGATTGATAAAATCTATGTTTATTTTGGTTTGAATATTTGGTTCTATGACATCATGTGTTAATTTGACATCCAGTGTTCCCTTTTCAGTTGGCACAGTTTGAGATTCTGCAAAAGCCGGAATGAACAATATGGGAACCAGCAACAACATTAAAAGAAATTTCACATCTCTATTTTGAAAATCATGAATAAAAGTTGTACTCTATTTGCGTACTTGAAGAATTATTCCGCTTTGGAATCCTATGCCATCTTTAAATAAGGAATTAACGTAATTTTTGTATTGTATGATAAGCTTACATTGTTAGCATTGATTATTGGCATTTTTACAATTCCTGTTCTTGTTCCGGATGCTTTTGCACATGGACTTGGGGGAGATCAGGCTGAACCTATATCATTTGACGGTATGGAGGTAACGGTTCGTACCCAATTGAGTCCGTCAGACATTACCGTAGGGGATGTTGATTCTGCCAATATGCAAGTACGTTTCTTTGACACATTGACTGATACTAATCTTGATAAAGTCACATACCGAATTGATTTATATCAAAATGATGAGCTTTTAGCTGGAAATTTTTTCTATGACAATGATGGTAGACTAGACATCAAACTCATACCTAAATTAGAATGTGATGAGAATAGGCTGGTAGAATGTTCAACTTATGGAGGTTCTGAGCACGTTAGTGCACCGGGTGCTTATTTTGTACAGGGTGCAGATTGTACTGATGACAATTTGGATATTTGTGGACGTCCATCTATCACAGGTCCAATATTTGTTAAAGGTGGATTGTACAAGATTAAGGTTGATATTGTGGCTGCAACTAGCCCGCGAACCTTACTTGCTAATAATCTAATTTATGAGACATTTGTCAGTGTTGCACAAGAACAAAACTTTCAAATTCAAACCGCAAACGCTGAAGAAATTCCAGTTGTGATAAAAACATACTATGATGATGTTGATAATTTTAAATTTGATACCTCTGATGATTCAATCTCATTTGACATGCCGTTTGATTGGAGTCCTGACTATGTGAACTTGGTTCAAGTGGTACATGAGGAAGTTAGAGTTCCAAAATCGTTTGCTCCTTATGCCGAAGGAACACAGTTCAAAGGATATGTTAACGGTGTAGAAATTGATCAAAGGGCGTTGCTCAATGATCCTTATTCCTATGATGATACCAACATCATTCATTTTCTAATTACGAACAATGAATTACTAAAAATTAATGAAACGTTGGGTTCTGACAATTATGATAATCCACAAATGGACTTGAAACTGGTTCCGTTAGATGAGATTTCAAAAAGTTCAACCGAATTTTATCTTGTGGATACTGCAAACTATGAACCGGTTCCAACCACTGTGAATATTTCATGGGATGGGAAATATGGTGCAAATCAAGATATTCCATTTGAGTTTACATTCTTTGATGAAAATAGAGGTTTAATCAAAGATTTGAGATATGCATATGTTGTTCTTGATGAATTTGATCAAGAATTGGCGCGTTATGATGGGGATGATTCAGTTAATCCAGGTATTGTATCTATGGAGGGAATTGATATCCAAAAAATCTACATTCCATCTGAAGGACAGATTAGATTTGATATCTTAGTTTATGGAACCGGATTTGATTATGATCCAAAATATGCAGGAATTGGTTCCGCGATTGTTGAAATTGGTCCTGGATCATCTGACACTCCTTCACCATCAGAAATAATGTCCCCTGTGATTGAGAAAACAACAATTCCTGACTGGATAAAGAATAATGCTGAGTGGTGGGCTGCAGGACAAATTGATGACACTTCCTTCATCCAAGGCATTCAGTATCTAATAAAAGAGGATGTTCTAAAGATTCCTCCAACCATACAAGGTTCTGATTCAGGCTCAACAGGCATTCCTGACTGGATAAAGAATAATGCTGAGTGGTGGGCTGCAGGACAAATTGATGACACTTCCTTCATCCAAGGCATTCAGTATTTGATTGAAAAAGGAATCATGAAAGTTTGATCATAGGTTTTTAAATAAATTCTGTAAAGTGATGATATAATGAAAGATATCAATGACATCATGCCAAAAGTGCAAAACATGAGGTGGGGGGCTTTGATGAACAAGGCACCAACCAGCGATAAAGTCGAAGAAATGAATAAAATTTTCCCCGACAATGGCAGATGGCATACTGTTTTTGAAGAGCAAGATCAGGTCACAGTTGATGGAAAAGAAATTCGAAAGAAAAATCCAGACAAGTGGACATAGTTTGAAAATTTTTTCGTTAATTGTATTTTTAATGGTATTTTGTGTATCTGCATCTGGTTTTGAGAATGTATATGGTCATGGAATAGGAAGTGAGACGTTTCCTCCTGTGGAATTGGACGGAAAACTTGTAACGTTGGAAGTCTCATCTTCTCAAAGTGATCCTGATACAAGCGATGATCAGCAGATATCTATTTCATTAATTGACTTTGATTCTAATATTACTTTACGGGATGTCACATTTTTAGTAAAGTCAGAACGTGGAGAGCAATTTCTTTTTGAGCAAGAATTTAAGGCTGATAACGGATTCATAGTTTTTAATTTTGTTTCTGAAAAAACTGATTCAATTTTAGTTGAGGAAGGTGATAACAGCAGCCTTTTTGGTTCCTTACTGGGACTCGAAAGTCGAATGATTCACGTTAAAGGTCCCAATCTAAGTGATGGTGGTTTGTACAAATTGGATGTTAGTGTATTGACTGCAGATGGATACTCCAAAAAAATAGAAGAGCCTCCAGTTTTCAACGCAGGTATCTCCATTGCTCAAACGTCAGTACATGGAATTGCTGATCCAAACTTTGGAGATCAAAATATCCATGTCGTAACGTATTATGATGAAATTACTGACTTTCAGTATAATCCAGATTCAAAAGAGATCAGATTTTCTATGCCCTTTGACTGGAGTGAATCAAACATCAATCAAACTTCCGTAGTTCATGAGGAACTTGTAATTCCAAAATCATTTGGTGATTTATTGGTATCAGGTTTTTCAATGTACATTAATGAAATCCAACTATCTGAAGATGTTGTAACAATTGATGATTTTTTTTCTAATGAGCGAGTTGTTCATTTTATTATATATCAAAGGGAACTGATCAATGTTTTTGAAAGTGATTCTGATCAAAATGGGATGGATTTCGTAATTAAACCCAACCTTGACTACGTTCAATTGAGTTCAGTAACTGATAACGGTCAATTTAAAATTCTTACATCCTGGGAACCAGAAAATCTAAAATCTAATTCAAATGCAAAAATAATTTTTGATGTGACAGATATTTTCTTAAAAAATCGACTTGTTTCTACCAATTATGAATTCTCAATGACTCAGGGTGACAGAATTATCTTTGAACAAAGTGGAGTCAGTACTGATTCTCAAGATGAACACAATGTTGCAGAGTTTATGATTCCAAAAGATGTTTCAGGAATTGTAAACCTGAATTTTAAAAATCTGGACAACAATAATCTTGCAAAGACTGTCATTCCAGTTGTTGTTGACAGGATAACAAATCAAAATGATGGAACCTCAATACCAGAATGGATTAGAAACAATGCGTTATGGTGGTCGCAAGAACAAATTGATGATAATACGTTTATTCAAGGAATTGAATATTTGATAAAGAATCAAGTGATTGTGATTTCTCAGACTGCACAAGGAACTTTGGAATCCGAAGAGATTCCGTCCTGGATTAGAAACAATGCATCTTGGTGGGCTGCAGGACAGATTGACGATGAGACATTCATCCAAGGATTGGAGTATTTAATTCTGAAAGGAATAATTCATGTTTGATCGATATTTGTTCGAATAATGAACCAGTCGCTTTAAATCTGCAAAACAACTAATTTCATTACTTTGTTTAGGCCTGAAAGTATAGTTGAAAAAAAATCAACGCTGTTCTCTGTTGTGGTTGCTGGCGTAATAGCTATTCTGGCTTTACCTATCATCGCCCCTCATTTGTTACACGGATATCATCTGGCTCACATATTCTTACATGTTGGAGGGATCTCTCTGGCTGGCTTTATTTCAGTACTTGCAGGAATTGCATATTTTAGACTAAGGACAAAGAGGCTCTTACTTAGTGCTATTGCCTTTACAAATTTTATTGCAGCTGAAATTGTATTACTTATAGATGCGACATGGCCTTTTGTATATGATTTAGATGAAATGCCTCTTTCGGAGATAGGACATTTATTGACATTTGTAACGCTTGGATTATTGGCATTAGGAGTGTTTAGAAATGACTGATAGACATTTACAAATTCAACAAATCATTGAACAAAACCCTGGAATTCAGTTTCGTGAAATCATGCGTTCATCTGGTTTGAAAAACGGGGTGTTGAGTCATTATTTGGGAAAACTGGAAAAAACTGGAACTGTCAAAGCAATTCGTGAACCTCGACAAGCCAGATTTTATCCGTTACAGATAACCTATGATGAGTCCGTTGCAATCAAGGCTTTAAGAAAACAAACTCCGAGAGATTTGTTACTGGCACTAATCAAAGATGATGGACTGGAATTCTCTCAGCTTGTAACGGAAGTTAAAAAATCTCCGTCTACTGTTTCATTATACTTGTCACAACTTGTGGAAGATGAACTGGTTGAAATTAAATTAGTCAAACTCAAAAAAAGATATCATATTAAAGCCAGAGGTGTTATAGATAGATTAATTGAGGATTATAGACCAAGCCTGCTTGAGAAACCTGTATCCGGATTTGAAGATATCATCAATTCTTTCTAGAAATTCGGTATCAAATTCATTTTTGTTGCTACTTGTAGCTTTGTTATCATTCATGTTAATTCAACAAGTTTCTTTTGCAGAAGTTTTTGTTCCGACCAATGAATATGTTGGATATTTTGATTCCAATGGGGTTTATACCGTTGTTGGAAATGTAAAAAATGACATTGATCACGCAATAGCTCCTATAATTTCAGTTTCAGTAATTGATGGTACGAAAGAATTCTCAAAAACAATCCAGCATATTTCACTGGCTCCTGGAAATGAGATTCCTTTTAAAATTAAATTCCCTGAAGTTTTGGGACATTCTCCAACTCTAATGCCTGCAGAATTATCTTTTGAAAAAACAACGATTGATGTGATTCCAATAGATGTCATTTATGATCAAACCCTGATAGTTCATGATGATGGTCATCTTACTGGCAGAGTGATTAATTCTGGAACTGATACAATTTCTGATTTTAAGATATTTGCAGTAATTCATGGATTTGATGATGAGACATTGGACATAGGTCAGAACATCTTGCCAATAACTCAGATGAAACCCGGAGAAATTAGAGAATTCATGATGTATCCTGATCCAAAATTCATGTCAAAAGTGTGGTACTATAGCTGCTTTGCTGTTGGTCAAGAAAGCATAATTGTTCTAAATGTTCCAAGAAATGATGATGTATTCAAAATAAGATATGATTCGAGTATTTTGCTATCCTATCCTGAATTTAATTCCCAAGGAACGTTTCTCTCATTTACTCTGATCCAGGGATGGTCCTTTGATAATTATATTAATTTAGAATTTCCAATATATTCTGAGAATGAGTCCTTTCAAGTTTTTTTAAATGATGATCTGATTGATTCAATCCAAAGTATAGATGATATGGGAAACTGGCATGTAGGATTTCAAGTTGAATCACAATCTGAAGGAGTTTTGAGGATTGTTGGTTTTGATCCCCAAGGAAAACAATCTGAATTTGTTTTGATTCCTGACTGGATACGCAATGATGCTGATTGGTGGATAAGTGATGAAATTCCTGATTCAGAATTTCTTGAAGGAATAGATTACATGCTTGAAAAACAAATTCTTGATGTCTCGAAGCGAGAAATGATTGAAGAATCTCAACGATATATTCCTTCATGGGTAAAAATATCTGTTGGTTGGTGGGGTGAAGAAAAAATTTCTGATGATGAATTTGTAAACATCCTTGAGAATCTTATCAAACGAAAAATTATTCTAATTTAATTGGTACATTCGACGAATATTCCAACTTTGTTTTATCTAAAATCAACTAATAAAATAATGCAAGCCATAGTTAGATGAGAAACATAGAGTCATTTTTGTAGATGTTTCTCGTCTTATTTTTTTTATCAAATTGAATAATCTTATTATACAATTTTCATAGAATCTAAACATCTAATGTTGTTTCCATTGAGAGATGAGAATCCCCATCCTCCAGGGTTCAAGCCTAGAGTAACTTATGCCCTAATTATTATTAACGTCATTGTATTCTTTATGGAGGTTGTATACACAGGACAATTTCTTGATTTTACAAATTCAAATGCGTTTGTAATGTTTTACAATTGGGGAGCGGTACCTGGATGCGTTACGGGTGAATTTAGTGGAGTGGATACTGGTAATGAAATAATGAATTGCCCTGCATTTTCAGAAGTCACTTTGTTGACATCAACTTTCATGCATGGGGGTTTGATTCACTTGGGGGGCAACCTGCTATTTTTATGGATATTTGGTGATAACATTGAACAGAAATTTGGAAAAATAAAATATCTTGGAATATACTTGGCATGGGGTGTTGCTGCAGGTTTGATTCACATATTTGGAGATTCTGCCAGTGCAATACCTGCAGTTGGAGCCTCTGGTGCAATTTCTGGAATATTGGGTGCGTATCTAGTAATTTTTCCAAAGGCTAGAATTCAAACTTTCATGATGCTTGGTTTCTTTTGGAGAATGATGCACATTCAGGCTAGATGGTTCTTACCTTTTTGGTTAATTTTTCAAAATCTTCTCCCCTTCTTCACTCAAGGATTTGGATTTGGTGTTGCAGGTGGCGGTGTAGCTTATCTTGCTCATATTGGTGGATTTGCGGTTGGTCTAGCAACTGGATATGTATACAAAAAAACACACAGCTCGGATTTCACATATGGAACAAGGTATGGGTACAGACCCGATTATTGAACGCATAAATCTCTGATTCTATTTGAAATTCTCATGCCTTTGATAACTGTGTCAATGTATCCTGGTAGAACCCAGGAGCAAAAAGACGAATATGCAAAAGCAATCACAAAATCAGCAGTTAAAATTCTAAAGACAAAAGAGAGTCATGTAATTGTTGTTTTTGAAGACAATCCTAAAGAAAATTGGTTTTTAGCAGGAAACCAACTTTAATTTTTTTTAAAAATGACTGTCTGGAAAATATTATTCCAGACAAGTATTGACATACACACTACGGTTTGTTTGTATTTCTTTAAGTAAATTTGCATAATAAGAAAATGGTACATTTGTAAGTTGTACCACAAGTTTATCCTTTTATTATCATGTGATTGATTCATTTTATGAAAGCTGCAGTTGTTCAGTTCAAAGCATCATCTGACAAACAAGTCAATCTAAAAACAATTGTCTCCTTCATCTCTAAAGCTGCTTCAAAGAATGCAACACTCTGTGCATTTCCAGAATTCATGATGTTTTATACAAACTCATCTCAGACTCCAAAACAATTGGCAGGGTTATCTGAAACGATCAACGGAAATTTTGTTAGCACTATATCAAAATCAGCAAAAGAAAATCACATTCAAATTGTTGGATCATTTTATGAAAAGAGCCGTAAAAAGGATCGAGTTTATGATACCTCTTTTGTTATCGACAAGTCAGGTAAGGTAATCTCTACATATAGAAAAATTCATCTCTATGACGCTCTTGGGTTTAGAGAATCTGATAAGATGGTTGCAGGTTCTAAAATTACAAAGCCCATCAAAACATCTATCGGAAAAATTGGCATGATGATTTGCTATGATTTGAGATTTCCAGAAATGTCAAGATCTCTTGCAGTAGCAGGCTCTGAAATTTTGGTAGCGCCCTCTGCTTGGGTTAAAGGCAACATGAAGGAGGAACATTGGATTACTATCAACAAGACGCGAGCAATTGAGAACGGATGCTATGTGATTGCACCGGATCAGGTTGGAAATATCTATTGTGGGAGAAGCTTGGTGGTTGATCCGTACGGAAAAATTTTACTTGACATGAAAAAAAAACAGGGAATGGGCTTTGTTATTATTGATCTGGAAAAAGTAAAACAAACACGTAAAGTACTACCCCTTCTCAAAAACAGAAGAACGGATGTCTATTCTAATCTGCGGGTTTAGTCTTTCTACTTTCACAATTAAAATTTCCACATTGTTTTGTCCATTTTTGTTTTCGCGAATATCTGAAGATTATCATTGGCCATTTGCATACTGCACATGGCATCTTTGTAGCTCTCAGTTTTGCCTTTTGCAATAAAGGTGATGAGGCCTTGCATCCTCCATAATAGTTTGAGCATCCCATGAATCGTTTTCTGGTTGTTCTGGATCTGATAACCATTAACTCTCCAAGTTTGCATTCGGGACATTGCATCAATCCATTTATTGGAGAATTTGTTCCAAGAATGATGTATTTTCTTTCTTTTGAGGACCAAGAAAGATATCCGCTGCTATCAAGATACTGAACAATTTCTTTTTTGAATATGGTGGTGACTGATTTTGTAGTTTTGACTATGTGTCTGATTGCTGGTTTTTTGATCTGAACGGTTTTGGATTTACTTTTGGATTTACTTTTGGATTTACTTTTGGATTTACTTGAACGCATATTCTATGATGCATTTATCAAAACGATTTTTATAGGGAAATGGGTCAGTGAGATTTGTGGAAAAGGTCTGTGTTCTTGGTGCCGGTAGCACAAAATATGGAAAATTACCTGACAGTATTGCCGATATTACCACTCAGGCATCAGTTTCAGCCATAGAAAGTGCCGGAATTGATCCTAAAGAGGTCAAAGCATCATACATTTCAAACGTATTTGGAGTAGCTGATAAACAGGTACATCTTGGACCTGTATTGATGAGCCGATTGGGAATTCCTGATAAACCATCTTTAACAATAGAGTCTGCGTGTGGAAGTGGATCTGTATCTTTTAGAGAAGCTTATGCAAATGTTGCGGCAGGTTTCTATGATTGCTTACTTGTAACTGGAACCGAAAAGGTGACTCATACTGGAACCGAATGGACTACAACTTACTTTGCATATTGTTCAGACTTTTTCTATGAAGGTCAGGCAGGTGCATCATTTCCTGGATTATTTGCATCCATGGCTAGGGCTTATTTGACTGAGTTTGATGCAACAGAAGAAGATTTTGCAGCCGTTGCAGTAAAGAATCACGATAATGGTGTACTAAATCCCAAGGCTCACATGCAGAAGAAGATCACAATAGATGATGTAATGAAGTCTCCTGTGGTTGCTAGTCCTCTAAAGCTTTATGATTGCTGTCCGTTCTCTGATGGTGCAAGTTCTGTTATTCTTTGTTCTGAAAAGTTTGCAAAAGAGCATGGTGGTAATTACGTTGAGGTAACCGGTTCAGGTAGAGGTGGTTCGCCTGCTGCATTGCAAGGACGTGAACACTTGACAACTATTCCAAGTACAAAGATTGCAGCTGCAGATGCATACAAAATGGCTGGTATTACTGCCAAAGATGTAGACTTTGCAGAAGTTCATGATTGCTTTACAATTGCAGAAGTTGTTGACACTGAAGATTTGGGATTTTTTGAAAAGGGTAAAGGTATTCAAGCTATTCGTGAAGGCAGAACAAAATTGAATTCTGATATTTCAATCAATCCGTCAGGAGGTCTTAAATCAAAAGGACATCCAATTGGAGCGACTGGTGTGGGACAGGTAGTTGAGGTATTTGATCAATTAACTGGAAATGCTGGTGCGAGAACTGTTAAAGATGCAAAGATTGGTCTGACTCATAACTTTGGTGCAACCGGTGCAAGTTGTGCTGTCCATGTTTTCCAGAGTGTGTAAAATGTCCGTTGAAGAACAACTGATTGAATTTGCCAAGCAAGGAAAGGTTTTGACTCACAAATGTACCAGTTGTAATCACCTTCACTTGTCTACTGCCTATTATTGCCTGAAATGTGGTAGTAAGGGATTCGAAGATGTTGTTTTAGAGGGTACAGGTACAGTCGCTACTTATACTATAATCACTGTGGCACCTGCTGGCTTTGAAAAGTACACGCCATATGCATTTGTGGTGCTAAGTATTGATAATTCTGATTTGAGAATTTCCGGATTTATGGCTGGAATTGCGACCCCTGCAGATCTACCTGTTGGAGTAAAGGCCAAAATAACAGGTTTTGATGAACGTGGAATTATCATTGAAAAGCAGTAAAATAATTTGCTTGGATTATTAAAAAAAATCTAAATCATTTCTTAATTGTTTTGCATATGTGATCATTTTCATGTCCGTTGAAATTACTTGTGGTAAATGTGGAGAAAAGATCACAAACATGAAGATGTTAAAATCTCTAAAAGATGTACTCAAATCATCTAATGGAAAGTGTCCGTCTTGTGGACAGAAACTTTCTACATCAGAGTTTTCACTTGATGTACAAGAGAACTGATCAAAAAAAAAAGATCCTTACACAAGATCGTTTTTACATTTGCAGCATAACTGATCAAAAAGAGTAAAAAAAGATCTAGTCACAAGTCTTATTTACTCCCCAGCCTCACAAACAACAATGAAGCTAAGTAAAGAGGAGATATCTATGGATTCTGATTTGGATATTGATTCCGACTTGGATTCTGATTTAGATGTTGACTCTGAACCTGAAAGAGGTGGCATCATGCGTTCTACTTCAAAACGTGTCAGGATGATCTTCTCTGTAATGGCAAGTCCAAATAGAATTGACATTCTTAGAATTCTAAACTCCAAAGGCCCATTGACTTATTCTGAATTAAAATCACTTGCAGGATTCAAGTCAAAAAAAGAAAGTGGCAAATTTGCATATCACCTGAGAAAATTACTTAGACAATCTCTTGTTGCACTTAACAAATCCGAAAGACGTTACACGATAACAAATCTTGGAAAACTTGTTTTAAGTTTGGCCAGGCAGATCGAAGAAAGATCAATTATTGAAAGCGGAAAAATGTATGTCAGAACCACATCTCAGTCCATTGAGGAGTTTAATTCTCATAAAATCATTCAGTCTTTGGTTAGTGAGGGGAGCCTTCCATTGGAACTTGCACAAAAGATTACTGAAGAGGTTGAAAATAGAATCTACAAGTATCAGACTACCTATCTGACAGGCTCATTAATTCGAGAAATGGTGAATTCTGTCCTTTTGGAACATGGTCATGAGGAATACCGAAACAAACTCGCACGCCTGGGGTTACCTGTACACGATGTTAAAGAAATGATTTCTAATTTGGATAAAATGGATAATGGTGCTGATGGTCTGTTGTTTAATGCTGGCCAGAGGGTGTTTGCAGAACACCTTCTTACGAATGTTTTACCTAAAGACGTGGCAGATTCGCATCTTTCTGGAGATTTGCATATTACCAACCCTGGAATCTGGTCAATGATTCCTGATACAATATTTGTAAACGTTAAGGAATTAATTGAAGACGGAATTGATCTTGGTGGAAAATATCTTGATGTATCAAGAATTCCTGCGTCAAAACAGCTTGAAGAAATTACAAGTTCGTTGTCTGTAATAATCGCTCTTCTTTCGAAAGAGGCCTCGCAAGAAATTGTCATCGATGGACTGACTTCGTTATTTGCAAAACATTCAAAGTCTTTACCCGAACTTGAACAGAAACTAACCGATGCATTTGCAACTGCATCAACAACTTCCAAATATAATAAAACCAGTACTGGAGTTTCTATTCGTTTACAGTTAGGATCTGACGCAAAAATAATTAATTCCGTTATTAACGCATACAAAAATTATACAAAAATCACACCAATTCCGAAAATTGGTTTGATAATTGATGCCGATAAAGGAAAGATATCTGATGTGTCTCAAACATTATCTGAAATAATCTTGATTGGTGGAAAAGTGATGTTTGCCAAAGGACAGACATCCAGTTATGGAATTACAAATGGTTCTACAAAGACTTCTGGCCCACTTTCCATTGCGCTGCAATCTGTTTCAATAAATCTTCCAAGACTGGCATTTGAATCAAACAAAGATGAAACTTACTTCAGGGCAAGACTGGCATTACTTCTAAAACCTGCCCTAGCTTCAATGGCACAAAGAAAGAA
Source organism: Candidatus Nitrosopumilus sp. (assembly GCA_029263475.1). Classification (GTDB taxonomy): domain Archaea; phylum Thermoproteota; class Nitrososphaeria; order Nitrososphaerales; family Nitrosopumilaceae; genus Nitrosopumilus. Next base: position 18,721 of record JAJCXK010000020.1, on the reverse strand, counting down.
GGAAATCTCAGATCTTACAAGAAGGGGACTTAACCCGATTCTTGCAAAGAATACGCAGTACATGCAAAGAAGCTCTGTATCGCTCGTGGTAAATCTGGTAGGACTCAAGGAATCTGTATTTGACATACTTGGATTCCAAGACAACAAGGCAGGACGAGACATTCTTCACAAAGTCATTGAGACTGCAGTAGATGTCGGTGCCAAAAAAGGTAAAGAATTGGGAGACGTTGTAGCAATTTCCATGACTGAAACTGAGGGTTCCACTCGTTTTGCAACTCTTGATGGCGAGAAATATGGCAAGAATTCATCTTTGAATTTGAGGGATGCCGATTTTTATTCACAAGGAATGATTATCAATGCATCTGAAATTTCTGATTATACTCTCAAAAGCGAACCTATTTCTGAATCCAATAAACTCTCAAAATTACTCAACGGAGGTCTGCTTGTGACGTTAGATATTGACAAGTATGCAAAAGTCGAGGAAATCAAAAAATCAATCGAAAAAGCATCCGAACTTGTACCTTCGTTCAAACCTGTAAGAAACATTGCAATTTGTGGGGAGTGTGGTTTCAAGGACCAACCATTTGAGGACAAGTGTCCAAAATGTAAATCTCCTTATGTTGTCTAAAACTCATTAATAAAAAGATAATATGATCATATTTTATTTTATTTTTTTCGATTTGATTTAGATACTGCGATCATCGTTTGTAACTTTTAATCATATTCGAATGATGCAAATTTTATGGAAATAATATCCAAAATGCAAATTCGTCAGGAATGTGATGATATTTTCTGAATTAGTTTACTGCACATTACATAATGTGATGAATATTTTCAAATTGTGCCCTTCTTGTTAGGTATGGGATATTTTCTTAATGGTTCCGAATTGACAGAAATTTCATGCGATCATCATATGAATATTCAAAGAATATCATCATTGATACCGCTCTGATGCACATCATAGCGTAGTCAATTTAATTGGACAGATGTTTTTGGAAAAACCGACAAATAGTTTATAGCCATATTGATCATATCCTTGTCGGGGAGATTATTTTGGACAATTCACAGATAGAAAATACGATCAATGAGATCCGTAAGCGCAGTGGCGCAGTAACGGCTTTCAATAAAGATAAAATTTCAAATGCCATTTATCAGGCATTGGCTGCCACCTCTAAAGCCGATCGTGGTATAGCTGACAAACTAGCTGAAGATGTAGTCAATAAACTAGTAGAACAGGGATTTACAAGTTCCAGGGTACCTACAGTTGAGGATATTCAGGATATTGTAGAGTCCACTCTGATAGACAGTGGCAACAGCAACATTGCAAAGGCATACATCGTTTACAGGCACGAGAGAAGAAAACTAAGAGACGAAAAAATGAGGGTGCTTAATCTAAAGGCGCTAGATCCAGTATCTAAGAAATTTGATCTGAACTGTCTTCGCGTCTTGGCCTCGAGGTATCTATTCAGAAATGGAAAAAGTGAGATTATGGAGTCTCCAACTCAAATGTTTGAAAGAGTGGCAATTCTGGTCGGTATTGGTGACATGCTTTATGATGCGCAAATATTTGACAAATCTGGAAATAACAAGCAAGATGTAGATGAGGCAAAGTCTTATCTTGAAAAACTAGATGCCTTTGACTACAAGTTCAAGGTCGGAGATTATTTCTTTAACAAGTGGCATTTCAGATCTCTGATCAATCACTATGTTGCACTTGCAAACAAAGGTCAGATGAAAATCAGCTTCAAAGATCTCCTGACGTTGCTGGCTGCAAAAAAACTCGAAAGCTATTCCGATAAAATTACAGAATACTTTGAAATGATGACCAATCAGGACTTCTTGCCAAATTCACCAACAATGATGAATGCTGGAGGAAGACTTGGCCAGCTTTCTGCGTGCTTTGTACTTGGAATGAATGATGGCATGGAAGAAATCATGAAGTCGACTTCTGATGCCGCATTAATCTTCAAATCTGGTGGAGGAGTAGGAATCAACTATTCTGATCTTCGTGAGGAAGGTGATATTGTAGCATCCACATCAGGTGTCGCATCAGGCCCCGTATCATTTATGAACATCATTAACACCGTAACTGAAGTCGTCAAGCAGGGCGGAAAAAGACGCGGTGCAAACATGGGAATTATTGAGGCATGGCATCCTGACGTTGAGAAATTCATTACAAACAAAACAGAACCTGGCGTTTTAGAAAACTTTAACATCAGCGTAGGTATTTGGGAAGACTTTTGGCATGCACTTGTAAACACAACTGATGGCAACTATGTACTACGCAGTCCTCGCGACAAGAAACCCGTAAAGGAAATCAATGCACATCACCTCATTGATCTAATTGCGTTGTCTGCATGGAAAAGTGCAGAACCTGGATTGATCTTCTTTGATCAGATCAACAAATACAACGTATTTGCCAAGGCCAGACAGGCACCATTAAGAGCAACGAATCCATGTGGCGAACAAAGTCTCTATCCGTACGAGTCTTGCAACCTGGGCTCAATTAACCTGGTAAATCTTGCAAAGAGACAAGCAGATGGTTCCTATGAGTTTGATTGGCAGGGATATGAGGAAATAATTAGAAAGACTACGCGATTCCTGGATAACATCATTGATGTAAACAATTATCCCGTTGAGGAAATTAACGTGGCCTCAAAAGAGTCTCGTAGAATCGGGCTTGGAGTAATGGGCGTTGCCGATCTACTGTACAAGCTAAAAATTCCATACAATTCCAAAGAAGGATACGAATTGCAATCAAAGCTTTCTGAAGCCTTGACATACTATTCAATGGAAGAAAGTGTGGCACTTGCTAATTCACGTGGCGAATTTCCGCTATGCTCAAGGACAGAATACCCTGAAGGAAAGATTCCGATATCTGGATACTATGAGAAATCAAAAGAATCTCATTCATACGAATGGGATCCACTGATTGATAAAATCCAAAAACACGGAATTCGAAACGTGCTGACTACAACGGTGGCACCTACTGGTACGCTTTCCATGATTGCAGACTGTTCAAATGGAATGGAACCTGCATTTGCACTGGTGTTTGAAAAGAGAGTTACCGTTGGAAGATTCTTCTACACAAACAAGATTCTTGAAGATGCCCTAAAAGAAGAAGGACTCTACAATGATGAAATTCTTGAAAAGATTGCAGACAACTACGGTTCCTTGAAGGGACTGGATGAAATTCCGCAGTGGATGCAGGATGTCTTTGTTACGGCAATGGATATTCACTGGGCTGATCATCTCATGGCCCAAGGCGTATGGCAGGATTGGATTGGAAATGCAATTGCAAAGACAATCAACATGCCTTATGATGTGACTGTCGATGATGTAAAATCTGCATATCTATTGGCACACGAAATTGGACTAAAGGGAATGACTGTCTATCGTGATGGCTCCAGACACAAGCAGGTCCTTCACATGACAAGTGATAATGCAACAAAGACCTTCGAGGTAACTCCAAGTGAGTACATGACTGACTTTATCACCGCAAACATCACGAATTCCTACATCAAGTCTCAGGTCACTGCCTCACTGGCGTTGAAGGTTCATGATGAGGAAATCAAGATTGAGTCTCCAAAGACAGAAGAGGTTTCAGAGGATCGTCTGTGTCCGACGTGCAAAAACAACCTTGTCTTCGTTGAGGGTTGCAGCATGTGCATTGAATGCGGATACAGCGGATGCACATCGGGATAATCCCCATTTCACTTAACTTTATTATCCGGGACCTGTTTTGCAGGGAGGCAATAACTACCTACCAAGCAGTAGTTGCCCATTGGTAATTGGTTAAGCGTGATAGTATATGAAAAAATGCAAAAGACCTGAAAACCTTCAGGTGTAATAGCATCCTGCCAAGACGTATACTATCACGTTATAATTACAAAATTTCTATTTCATTACTAATTAAATGTTAAAGAGATCTTAACTCTATTTTATTGAAAAACCTGATAAATCCATGACAACTTTTTTACCTGCATTTTCATTTTGATACAAAGTGGACAAGAAAGTTTTAGGAATTATCACTATCGCAGTCGTGATTATCACTGTAATATCTGCAGCATTATTCTTTCCAAACTCAGAAACAATGACTCAAAAAACCAATGAAAAAATTGGTCTTGTTATAAATTCCCCAAATCCGTCTACAACCTTACAGGAACTGGATAAAATCTATGCTGAAGCGGCAGCTACTGGAATCGGAAGAAGTAATGTGTATCTCTTTTGGAATATGGTGGAACCAGTTCGTGGAGAATTTGATTGGACTCAGTACGATGCGCTAATGGGACTTAACAAAAAGAATAATCTCAATGTCACTTTGTACTTTTCAATCATTAATGGAGAAACTCTTGGACCTTTCCCTAGTTGGATTGGAAAGCCATCCATAAATTCCATAGGCGAAGACAGGGTTGTTAGTGTGCTTGATGCAGTATTGTCAAGGTATGATATCGTAGATACAGTGATCCTTGCTGGGGAAACGGAATCCCAATTCAGATTCAATGAGCAAAATATCCCTGTATACAAAGAACTGTTCATCGGAGTCTATGATAAAATTAAAGAAAAACACCCTGATGTAAAAATAGGAAATGCGTTTGCACTACATCATGTTTTAAATAAAAATTTACAGTCTATTGTGACTGATTTAGCCATTGGTGATTTTATCGCCTTTTCATATTCTCCTGTTGATGTTCTAAATGATATCGTCAATACTCCGCAGCAAGCAAAAGAAGATCTACAGATGGTGTTTGAGTTAGCAGGTGACAAAAAAGTTGGAATTTTTGAGATTGGTTGGAGTACCTCTGACTTTGTAGGAGGAAGTGATCCTGAACAAACAGAGTTTCTAGAAAAATCCTTTGAATTTTATGCTGAAAACGAATCCGAATTAGAATTTCTTACTTGGTACAGGCAGTATGATAGGCCTGAAGGAACCTGTATGATTGAATACCAGAATATTGGTGATGACACGTTATCTGTAGGTGGGTCTGGTTTTGGATCAAGTGAGCATGTGATTGAGAGATTAAGCAACTATGTCTGTAATGCTGGATTGATAAATGACGACGGCACTCCTAAATCGAGCTGGAATGAATTTGAAAAGCAAATTGACATGATAAACTAAAATGATTTCCTTAATTCTATCAGAATCCGCATTAGAACTTGTTCCATCTGAATTAAAACATCATCCGTCAGTCGTTTCTCATGCAAGAAGGCTTGGAAAAAATCCTTCAGAAATTCTATTGGATAATTCATGGCATTTTGCAGCTATGAAGGGAATGGACAATGAAATGAAAAGAGGAAGGCCTGATCTGGTACATTTCTCAATTCTTGAATCTACTACCATTCCGTTATATTTCCAAAACAAAATGAAACTATTTGTTCATACAGTTGATGACAAAATAATATCTTTTGGGGAAAATGTCAATATTCCTAAATCGTATCATCGATTTGCCGGAGTTATGGAAAAGCTGTACAAGGAAAAAAAAATTACATCTAACAATGATGACGTATTGTTAAAAATTGAAGATAAAACATTTTCAGAACTTGTTGATGAAATAAATCCATCAAAAATAATTGGTTTTTCTACAAATGGAAATAAAAATACATACGAAAAAATCGCTACGGTGATTGCAGATAACGCCTGTATTGTATTTGGAGGATTCCAAAAGGGCCATTTCTCTGGTTTAGTTGAAGACAAAATCACAAATCTTTATTCTGTTGGGGATGAATCGTTTGAGGGACATGTTGTAATTGCCAGAATGCTTTACGAGTATGAAAAAACCATTTTTATGTAGGAAATAAAATTTGCATTCTATCGCAGTCATAGTATAGCCTGGTTAGTATTCGGGGTTTCCAACCCTGTGACGCGGGTTCGAATCCCGCTGACTGCATTATTTCATTATCATCAGAACTAATTTTTAGGTGTATTTTTAGAAATTATTGTGAAGCCCAGGATGAAAAAAATTGCAATCGAAAGAATGGAAATTCTTGTTGAAAATGCGATTACCAATGCAAAAACAAATCCGAAGCTTTCTCAACGACAAGCTTTTCTTGCTAGAAGAATAAGTACCAGACATAAAATTCGAATGCCGTATCATCTAAGAATGGTCTTTTGCAAAAAATGCAAGTCCTTTATTGTACCTGGAATTAATTCTAGGATTCGTCTGGGGAGAGCATCTGTCAAGGCGATCAGGATTTCATGTAATCTGTGCGGGCATACTTATCGGAAAATTATACCTCAATGATTTATAAGACGATTATCAATTTTTTGACTTTATGGCAAAGGTATACGATGTGCCCGCAGGTGTATTGATAATGAGACTGGCAGATGTCTTAAAGAGTGAAGATATTCCTGCACCTTCGTGGATTCCATTTGTAAAGACTGGAGCTCATGCAGACAAGCCACCACAAGATAGAGAATGGTGGCAAACAAGATGTGCCTCAATTATGCGAAAAATTTACCTTAATGGTCCAATTGGAGTTAATGCTTTAAGAAATGATTATGGTGGTGGCAAACCATCCGGATATGGCGCTGCTCATCATAAAGATGCGGGTGGTGCAATTATTCGTAATGCAATTCAAGGATTGGAGAAACTTGGCTATGTTGAAAAAGTTGAGAAGAAAGGACGTGTTATATCTAAACAAGGAATGCAAAAACTTGATAGGTTATCAACAGAAATTCTGAAAGAGTTAATTGTTGAAAACCCTTTGTTGAAAATTTACTCTTAGGTTTAAAATGAGTTTTCCAGAGTCCAACGAGTCACCACATGACAATACGAATAATGAGCTGGCTGCACAAAAGGAGCAAATTCTAAAGCAAGTTCTTGTCCCTGAGGCTAGAATGAGACTAAACAATATCAAAATGGTCAAGCCTGAATTGTCTGACATGGTTGAACAGTATCTAATTGGGATGGCAACGCAGGGAAAAATTCCTGGTCAGATAAATGATGAACAACTAAAGCAAATATTGCTCTCCACGCAGCAACCAAAGCGTGATTTTAAGATGAATCGTATATAATCTGGAAAAAATATAATTATGGGTACAAGTTTTGTTAATTTATGAAAGCCGTTGTATACAATGAATACGCACCAGATGATAATTATGCTAAAATCCTCAAAGTCCAGGATATAGATGACCCAAAACCAAAGTCAGATGAAGTAGTTTTTGAAGTTAAATCCACTGCTCTGAACTATAATGATATTTGGGGTATGAGGGGAGTTCCCGTGGCGGTTCCATTACCACACGTATCTGGATCAGATGCAGCTGGAGATGTGATTGCAGTTGGAGAGGATGTTAAAAATATCAAAGTTGGAGATAAAGTAGTTTCTCACTCTAATATGTCATGTAGGGTATGCAAGGCATGTACTGATGGTAGAGAGTTTGATTGTATTAAGAGAACCATTTGGGGATTCCAAACTGGTCCAACTTGGGGAGCATTCCAAGAAGTGACTCATTTGCCTGAAGTAAATGTTTCAAAAATCCCTGAAGGAGTTTCATATGATGATGCTGCTGCTGCATCGATGACTATTCTTACATCCTGGCACATGTTAGTTGGTAGAGCTAAGATTACTCCTGGTCAAACTGTGTTGATTATGGGCGGTGGTTCTGGAGTTGGAAGCTTTGGAATTCAAATTGCTAAGCTGTATAATTGTGATGTAATTGCAACTGCAAGTCCTGACAAGCTAGACAAATGTTTAGAATTAGGAGCAGATTATGCCGTAGATCATAGAAAAGAAGATTGGAGTAAAGACGTCTATAAGATTTCAAAAGAAATTGCAAAGAGAAAGGGTGAAGCCCCTGGAATTGATTTGTCATTTGATCACATTGGTGAAACACATTGGAATCAACAATTACAATTGCTAAAGTATGGTGCAACCCTTGTTTCATGTGGTGCAACCACTGGTTATAATGCAAAGACTGATCTTAGACATGTGTTCTTTAAAGGGACTAACATCTTGGGTTCAACACAAGGAACCAAAGCTGAACTTGATCAAGCCCTTTACTGGATGGGTCAAGGAAAAATCAAAGCAGCAATTGACTCAACATATACCTTTGAGCAGGCAGCTGAGGCTCATACAAAGATGTTGAACGGAAAAGGAATGTTCGGAAAAATCTTAATGAAGCCAGAGGGCGTCTAATCATTTAATGACGCAGCTTTTCAGAAGCCTCATTTTTGTTCCGGGTAATAACTCGAGATTTCTGGAAAAAGCTAAGAGCTTGGATGCTGACATTGTTTGTTTTGATCTTGAAGATTCGGTTCCTGATGACGAGAAGGTTAACGCCAGAAAACTAATCAAATCCGTACTAAAATCTAGAAAGTCTTACAGGTCTTCAATCTTTGTGCGTACCAATTCTCCAACTTCAGGAAAAATTCCTCTGGATCTTAAAGAAATAGTTCAAAAAGGAATTGATGGAATTGTAATTCCAAAGGTAAACAATATCAAGGAAATGAAAAAAATTGAGAAGATCTTATCTGAACTGGAAAATACACGTAAACTAAAACCAGTTCAAATCATTCCTTCAATAGAATCATCTGAAGGGGTGGTTAACGCATTTGGAATTGCATCATTTGGAAAAAGAGTATCAGCCATAGTTTTTGGAGTGTTTGATTTACTTAATGACCTGGGAGTAGAATATACCAAGGATTCAGAGGGTGCTAAATATTCAAGAAGAAAAATACCCGTTGATGCTCGTGCTGCTGGAGTGGCAGTAATTGATGCCATCTGGCAGGATCTTAAAGATCTCAAAGGATTGGAAAAAGATTGCAAAATCGGCAAGAGTCTGGGATATTCGGGAAAAAGCGTCATACATCCTGATCAGATCTCTGTTGTACACCAATTATTTTATCCAAATAGCAATGAAATTTTGTGGGCCAAGAAAGTGTGCGAAATCTATCCTGAATTTACCAAGAAAGGAAAAGGTGCCATCACAATCGATGGAAAAATGATAGATGAGGTGCATTACAAACAAGCAAAAGCACTTTTAGAACTTGTAAAACAATAATCATTCCTTAATTGAAACTATTGAATATTTTTGTAATGTGATTGATATTGATACTTTTTTTAAAGCACATCTATAAAATTAGAATATATTAAAAATGATGACCTTTAATCAGATTACAGTAAAATGGTAAATCTGCTTGATCCTTCAAATGTAATCACCATGATGTTCAATGCTGGAAAATATGATGAATTGTATAATTATTGTAAAAACTTACTAGAAAAAGTACCTGATGACATGGTTGCGCTACAAAATATTTCGCTGTCATTGATCTATTTAAAAAAATATGATGATGCAATTATTTTTTGTGACAAAGTTCTCGAAATAAAAAATTTGGATATGTATGCATTAAAAAATAAGATTTATGCTCTTGAAAATTTACGACGATATGAACAAGTTTTAGAATTGTGTAACCAAATCCTTTTGACCAATCCTAAGGACATTTGGACTCTAAATAGCATGGGGTTGTCTCTTAACGAATTAAATCGCCATCAAGATGCTCTTGAATACTATGATACATCCCTCTTAATAGATCCAAACGATGTGACTGCTTTAATGAATAAAGCAATTTCTCTTAGTCATCTTGGAAATTTAGAAGACTCCATAGAATATTATGATAGAGCTCAAGCTGTAGATTCCAAATTAAAAGAAATACCACTTGCTAAATCCAAGCTATTTGAAAAATTGGGAATGCAAGATGATTCATTTTTAGCTGCACAGGGAGTTCTTAACAAAGATATGGAAAAAATTAAAAATGATGCTAGGGAAAACAAGTGCTCTGTTTTTCATCAATTTTGCGAAAATGAATTTAAAAACTCTGAAATTAAATAGATAGTATTACGTAAAGTATTTTCAAAAAATTGGATTTTTGATTTTCATTTAATATTTTGTAGACTGTAATGTGTATTTTATTTTTCTGCGAATATGATCAAAAACTAAACATGATCTTCAGCTGTCTAAATGGTTTTATACACATTATCTATTAGTTGATTCAATGTTTACAGGTATTATAGAAGGTATTGGCAAAATAGAAAAAATTTCTACAGATACAAAAAATAGAAGTGCAATTCAAATGACTGTCAATCTTGGAAAACATGCAAAGGGACTGAAGATTGGACAAAGTGTTGCCTTGAATGGGGTTTGTCTCACTGCAACAAAACTCACTAAATCTAGTTGTATTTTTGAAATGATAGAAGAAACTACAAAGAAAACGGATCTTGGCAATTTAAAAGTTGGAGGAATTGTTAATGTTGAACGAAGTTTAAAAGTCGGTGAACGGTTAGAAGGACATTTCGTTTTAGGTCATGTCGATGGTGTAGCTATGATTAAAAAAATTCTAAAAAAACCTAAAGAAGTTCAAGTTTGGTTTGAAGTTCCTAAAAAACTATCAAAATATGTCGTAAAAAAAGGCTCTATTGCTGTGGATGGAATTAGTCTGACTCTCGTTGATGTCAAAAATACCCTTGCATCCGTTTCGTTGATTCCTCACACTATTGATGTCACAAATTTTCATACCAAAAAAGTGGGCGATAAAGTTAATATTGAAACTGACATTCTTGGAAAATATATTCTGAAATAAGGCTAATTATTTACCATTTTAGTAGTAATTACCAATTTTTAAGTAAACTTTATAATTAGATAAATTTTTTTTCCGATATGTCACTTGAATCTGCATTAGAGTCTTTGAAACGTGGCGAATTTGTATTGTTGTTTGATTCTGCTGGACGAGAAAACGAGATTGATATGGTAGTGGCAGCAGAATTTGTTACACCTGAGCATGTTGCAAGGATGCGTCAATATGCTGGTGGACTGTTATGTATTGCACTTGAACATAACTTTGCAATGTCTCTTGAATTACAATACATGCATGAAATTCTTTCTAATTCAGCTATCTCAAACAAAGAAATGATTATGGGATTGGCTCCTTATGGTGATCATCCTACCTTCTCGTTGTCTGTAAATCATTATCAAACGTATACTGGAATTACGGATAAAGACAGGGCACTAACAATTAGTGAAATGGCTAAAATTTTTGATGTTGAAAATAAACAGAAAAAATTTGCATCTTCTTTCAATACCCCTGGACATGTTCCATTATTGATTGCATCCAAAGACTTGTTATCTACACGTCAAGGACATACAGAAATGTCTGTATATTTGGCTCAAACTGCAGGTCTGACACCTGTTACTGCAATTTGTGAAATGATGGATGCCGAAACATATACTGCTTTATCCGTGGATAATGGAGAAAAATTTGGAAAAGAAAATGGAATCCCATTGATTGATGGTAAAGAACTCTTAGAATACGCCAAGGTGAATTAGTTTTGAATATTGCTATAGTAGTTTCAGAATTCAATGAAGAAGTGACATCCAGAATGCTTGCCGTATCTCAAGAAAAAGCGAATTCAATGAAATTAGCAATTTCTCATATCTGTACTGTTCCTGGAGCATATGATATGCCTATTGTTGTCGATTCGTTGTTGAAGAGGACAGATGTTGATGCGGTAGTAACTTTAGGTGCGATAATTAAGGGTCAAACAAAACACGATGAAGTAATTTCTCATTCTGCAGCTCAGGCCCTGACCACCCTGTCGCTAAAGTATCAAAAACCTGTCTCTCTTGGGATATCTGGTCCAGGAATGCAGGAAAAACACGCTTATGCTAGAATCAGGCCTGTTGCAGAACGTGCAGTTGAAGCGGTTGTAAAAATATCTGGGGAATTAAAGAGGATTCAAAAATGATTCAGCTCAGTATCTTGAAGATTACTGGATATGGTCCTTGGACACTTACTCTGGGAAGTGATAGGGAACATGAACTTCAAATGCTTCAATCATCCCTTTACAAAGAAGTTCAAAAGCTATTTTCTGATAAAAATTGTATAGTTTTTCTAAATAGATCTGATGAATTTTTTGTAGTTTCAAATGGATTAGACCTGAATGATCACATACAAATACAAAAATCACTTGAAAAGTTATTTGATGTTAGATTGAATATTTCAATCGGCTATGGGGATTCCCCATTTGAAGCTAATCTGAAGGCATATGAAGGAAAGAAAAATAATGTCATCTTAAATTCTAAACATAATATTTTTGGTTTCGTTAACGGAAAATCCAAATCGAAAATTTCAATTATGCATTTGGATGTTGACGATCTTTCTTCAAGAAGAAAAACAAATTCTCCTTATGAGATTTCATCTATAATTTTTGAATTATATTCAAAAATGTCAAAATTTTTCCTAGAAAAAAACTCTCTGACATTTTTTATGGGTGGTGACAATTTTATGGTAGTGTCAAACGATGACGCAAAAAATTCTGTACAGGCTTTCGTTAACATGATCAAGAATGACGATAAAATTTCTTTGAATTGTGGAATAGGTAATGCGAATACTGGTAGAGATGCGGTAAAATTGGCTACAAAATCACTTGACACCATTCGTGAAATTCGAGATTCAGGAAAAGAAAAACCTGAAGTTTACGAGTTATCATGCTAATTAAAAATATCAGTATCTTACATGGTCCAGAATTAGATTTTATTTTAAACACTGACGTCCGAATTCATAACAAATTATTTAAAAAAATCCAACCAAAAATACAATCTGTCGGTAAAGAGAAGTCAATAGATGGGGAGGGCCTTATTTTGATTCCTGGATTTATTAATGCTCATACACATATTGGTGATTCAATCGGAAAAGATATTACTTTAAACAGTTCCGTTGATGAAAAAATCCATCCTGTTTTTGGTGTTAAATCAAACATTCTCAAGCATACATCCGATGAAAATTTGGGTAATTTTATGAAAAATACTTGTCATTCAATGATTCGAAAAGGCATTACCACTTTTGTTGATTTTAGAGAATCCGGATTGGACGGAGTGGAATTATTAAAGAAAATATTGTCTGACATTCCTTTACGTGCAATAATTTTAGGTCGCATGGAATTTTATCAAGGAACAACGGAAATCCAAGAAAATTTGTCATTTCCTAGGGACAAATCTGCTAAATTTTCCATGTTACTCAAAAAATGTGATGGAATTGGCATTAGTGGTGCAAATGAAAATAGCACTAAAGTGCTGAAGTATTATTCAAAAGTCCCAAAACTTAGAGCTATTCATTCTTCGGAGACAAGAGAAAGTAATACTAAATCAAAAAAGATGACTGGAAAATCAGAAACAACTAGGGCTTTATCTTTAAAGCCTGATTTTTTAGTTCATATGACTTATGCTTCAAAAACTGATCTTGAAATGGCATCCAAAAAAACTAGAGGAATTGTAATTTGTCCCAGAGCCAATTCCTCTCTTGCTGAAGGAATTCCTGACATAAAATTAATGCAAAAGTCTGGTTGTACAATAGCTTTGGGCACCGATAACGTAATGATAAATTCTCCTGATATGTTTAGAGAAATGGATTTTATTTGGAAAGTAACCATGGGGATTCATAAAAAAAGAATTGATCCTAAAGAAATTCTAAAGATGGCTACAGTTAATGGAGGAAAAATATTGGGAAAAAATATTGGGGTAATTGAGTCTGGAAAAATTGCTGATTGTATTTTTCTTGATAAACATGCATTAGATCTGGAACCAATGCATAATCCTCACGCATCAATTGTTCATCGAGCATCCGAATCTACAATCAAAGCGGTAATGATAGGGGGAAAAATCATACATGGAAAAATCTAAAAGGCCATATGTTATTCTAAGCGCTGCAATATCCATTGATGGAAAAATTGCTACAGAAACAGGAGAGTCAAAACTTTCTTCAGATCGAGATTACATCAGACTTCATAAACTGCGATCTAAAATGGATGGAATTCTAATTGGAAAAAATACTGTAATACAAGACAATCCTTTGCTAACTGTACGACATACACGTGGAAAAAACCCCATTCGAATAATCTTGGATTCCAAAGGCAGCATATCTTCAAATTCTAAAATGTTACAAACGTCAGATGAAGTTCCTACAATAATAGCCGTATCAAAAAAAATAACAAAATCTAATCTCAAAAGACTACAAAAATTTCCCGTTGATATAATCATTTCAGGTGAAATATCTGTAAACATAAAATTATTGCTAAAAAAACTCTTGAAGAAAAAAATTTCAACGATATTAGTTGAAGGTGGAGGTTCTACAAATTGGGAATTTATACGACAAAACCTTTTTGATGAATTAATTGTCACTCTTTCTCCTTTTCTTGTTGGAGGCAATAACGCAATATCGTTTATTCAAGGCGGTACTGGATTTAGTAAAATTTCAAAGTCTCCAAATCTGCGGCTTAAATCTATTAAAAAACTGAAAAACCATGTCGTTTTGAATTACGTGAAAGTGTAAGTTATTATACTTTCTTCGGAACAAAATTACAAGAAATTGGCAATAAAAAAGAAAATTACAACAAAAGCAAAAACTACGACAAAGAAGGCTGCCCCAAAAAAGAAGGCTGCCCCAAAATCTAAAAAACCAGCATTTGGTGGATATGCAATCGATTTTGCAGGACGTAATGAGACTGTAGAACAGGTGTTTGGAAAGAAACCAATTGCACCAAGTGAAATGACTAAAAAGATTTGGGCATTTGTTAAATCACAAGGCCTTGCTAATCGTTAAATCAATTCGTTAACGTATGCTTGTTAACAAATTTCTATCTTTTAATTATTTTTCTCAATATGAAAAAGATATAGATATTGGATTTATTTTCACATCGTTATGTCAACTGCATCCTTAAGACGCGATCATGAATTGATTGAAAAAGTTATCAAAGCAATGGAGTCTACAATCCAACTACTAAATGATGATAAACACATACCTGAATCAATTTTGTTGCCCGTAATTGATTTTTCAAAAAACTTTACAGATGTTTGTCATCACAGTAAGGAGGAAAAATCATTGTTTCCTGCTCTGGAAAAAGCTGGAATGCCTACTAATATGGGACCTATCGCAATGATGCTAATTGATCATCAACGTTCGAGAGAAATTGGAATTAAGATGGAAGAATCTGCAAAAGAATATCTTTCCTCTGGAAGTTCTACAAAATTAGTTAGTGATATGCAAGAATATGTTGAACATATCACCGAACATCTTTGGAAAGAAAACAACAAATTATTCATGATGGCAGAAGCTCGATTACAATATGTTTCTGAAAAAGTGGACAAAGAACTAAATGAAATTGAAAAATCCAAACTTGCCGGTCTTGGAAAAACTAGAGAACATTATGAACAATTAGCTGAAAATCTTTCAAATGATGTTTCTCAACAAAGCAGATAACATGTCTTATAGCTTATTTGGTAAGGTAATTGGTGTCAGAAAATTTGCTAACGGTGATATTGAAGTAGATTTTCATCATGAAGATGAAGTTTCTGAATATGGGTATTCGTCAGATTCAAATAGATTGAGTAATTTTCCAAAAGAATTAGCTGAAACTTTGGCATCTACGTTGGCTTCTGATATCTGTATGGAAATTTATTTCAGTGATGATGGTATTCCTACACATATTAAATTGGAAGAATGCGGTGATGACGAAGATGATGAATTTGAGTAGAACAGTCCAAACTCTCTCTTTCTGAGGTGTTATGATTATTCTACATAGTGGTGATGTGTTAAATTATCATAAAACCTGACTGATTTTAAATTAATAAATTCCAACATTCCATATCTTGATAATTCTCTTCCAAATCCACTATGCTTAATCCCTCCAAATGGAATTCTGGGATCTGAAATCACTACATTATTGACACTTACAATTCCTGATTCAATACGCCTGGACATTTTATCCGCTTTTGCAAGATCTTTTGTCCAAATACTTGCACCTAATCCGAATTCACTTTCATTAGCTAATCTAATTGCCTCACTTTCATTCTCAACAATAGTGATTGGTGCTACTGGTCCAAAAGTCTCTTCATTAGATATTCTCATTTCTGGTTTTACATTTGTAAGAATTGTGGGTTTGTAAAAGAATCCTTTTCCCTCTACTTTAGAACCTCCTAGAAGTATTTCAGCACCCTTCTCTTTGGCATCCTCAACTATTCCAGAAATTGTTTCCAATCCATCTTTACTAGAAAGTGGACCAATATCTGTCTCAGATAACATTGGATCACCCACCTTGAGTTTTGATGCTTTTTTGATAAATAACTCGATGAAATCTTTAGCTATGTTTTTCCCAACAAAAAATCTCTTTGAAGCTACACAACTTTGACCACAGTTGATGAATCTGCCCTTTACTGCACCTTCAGCAGCATTTTCGATGATTGCGTCGTCTAATACTATGAACGGATCACTGCCTCCTAACTCTAATACACATTTTTTCAAATGTCTTGCGGCTCTTTCTCCTACCTTTGCCCCTGCATTTGTACTTCCGGTAAACGTTACTGCATTTACATCCGAATCAATCAAATGGTTTGCAGATTCAACGCTTCCTACAACTGTCTGAAAAATTCCATCAGGCATCCCTGATTCAGTAAAGGCTTTCTCAATTTCAATACCTGATTGCATCGTTACTCGTGATGGTTTCATCACAATTGCATTTCCTGCCATTAAACAAGGGGCTGCAAATCTAAGTGCTTGCCAATATGGAAAATTCCATGGCATGATGGAACCAATTACTCCAAGCGGTTCAAAAGTCAGAAAACTCTTTCTCGCATCTGTGTTTAACACCTCATCGGTAAGAAAACTATCTCCATGATCAGCGTAAAATTCCAATGCCCAAGCACATTTTTCAATTTCACCTATTGATTCTTTGAGTGGTTTTCCCATTTCGGATGTTGCAACTTTTGCAAGTTTTACTTTATTCTTCTTCAGGTGCTCTACTAAATTGTAAATGTAACTTCTACGCTTCTCATAATCTTTTTTCCATTCTGGATATGCCCTTTTTGCTTTTCCTACTAACTCAAATACCTGATTTTTATCCATTGGAGAATACTCTGATATTTTTTCACCCGTGGCTGGATTTACAGTGGTAATTTGGTTCAAGGATTGTTTATCCGACTTCTCCTATTTAATTTACCACCTAAATTTTCAAGATTGTTGGATTTTTTTGTTTATCGTGACATCTGAAATGCAAAACAAACCATGATTCTCTATTTGAGATACATTTCTAATTCTAATCAGAATGTTTGCTGCATATCTTTTTTAATTTCATCAATTTTTTTTGAATATGCTTTTCTGGACTTATCATTCTTTTTTAGATTCAACACATTTTGACATGATGGGCATTTGAACATTTCATCAAGTGCATTTTCAAACGTAACCCTTGGGCAATCTTCATTTCCACAATGATAAAAATCTGAAGCATTTTCAAAATCTAATCTTTGCTGCAATCTCTCACCTATTTTCTTCTTTTGATTTTCAATAAAATGTTCTACCTCTTCTCTTCTGGTTCTCCATCTATAGACAAACCATCCTTTTCTCTCGTCTTTGACTCTGATTCCGGTGATGAGTGATTTTCCAAATAGATCGTACAATACTTTTCTTACCATGTTAATTCTAAGACCCGTAGAACTTGCAATCTCTTCATCAGTGGCATCTTCAGCTTTTAATAGGGATCTTGCAACTTTGAGATATTCATCCCCTCCAATCATTGAAGCAATTCGAATAAAAGGATCTTCGTACCTGTCAACCAATTCTATAAGTTCTAATTTTCTACTATTAATCCCTTGTTTCTTTAACTTCTACATTTTTGCCATTTTTAGTGGGTATGATCTTTCTTTTTGCATTTGAAAACTCTTTTTTGAATTGTTTACCTTTTTGCATTCGATCTAAAACTATCGCTAGTGCGCTGATTTCAGAATGAGGTTGGTTGCCAACTGCTACATTATAGTCTGCCAATTCGTAAATTTCTCTTGGAACTTTCTCGGCCCCTACCACAATCATGATATTTGCTTCGGTTCTAAGATTTTCTTGTACGTCATCAATGCTTTCACCATACATTGAAAGATGTACAATTTTGAATCCTTCATTTTTCTTTTTATTTACAATGGTTTTCCATTTTTCAATAAACTCAATCTCAAAATTGCCCCCCCATGTATTATTGATTTTTTTGATAGTATCCTTGATCTCTGGATTTATTTCAGTCATGAAAATCCTTTCTGCACCAAATCCTCTAGAAACAAGTGCAACATGAGTTGTTACCCTGTCATCTCTTACTAGGCGTTGTCCAATTCTAACTACCTCAATTACCAAATGTTTTTTCAACTCCTTCCCATGCATTATTTTTTGGTTTATGAAAACCCTGATTTTCTATAATCCCTTTGATTAATTCTTTTAATTCTGTAATATTTTTTCCAGTTTTTGCAGAAACTGAAATCAATTTTTCATTTTCTGTTAAATTAAGAAATTCAATTCTGCGTTCAACTTCTTCATTCTTTAACAAATCTGATTTATTTAGAGCATAAACTACTTTGTCTAGTTTTACATCTAATTCATTTAATGTTCTCATACAACTAGAAAATTTCTTCTTTAATTCAGAAACTGAATCACTAATATCAATTACTAAAATAATGACATCCGTATGTATCAATTCTTCTAATGTAGATTTGAATGCATCAATCATGTATGCCGGTAATTTACTGATAAAACCAACAGTGTCTGCAATTAAAAATGGTTCTTGATTAATCATTAATCTTCGTGTAGTTGTGGTAAGAGTTGTAAACAATTCTTTACTCTGAGTTCTTGTTTCACCTGTTGTTTTGTTAAACAATGTAGTTTTTCCTGCAGAAGTATATCCTGCAAGTGATATTGTTTTG